>JAPLMO010000156.1 GCA_026386995.1 Planctomycetota bacterium
TGGATTAGCGTCGTTTGCGGCGGAGGAGGAGGCCGAGGCCGCCGAGACCCAGCAGGGCCAGCGTGGCCGGCTCGGGGACCACGTCCAGCGCGTCGAGGTTATCCATCTGGTTGAAGCCGGCCCGGAGCGTCTGGAGCCCCAGGTGCTCCGCCGCAATCCATATCCCGGGCAGCGAACCCGCCGGCATACCGATCGACGCCGGATCAATCAGGATGTCGCCCGCCTCGATGGCCGCCCCCCACAGGCTGTCCGGTCTGCCGATGATGGCGGAGCCCGGCGTTACGGAGAAGAACACGATGTCCAGGCCAGGCTCGTAGGTGAGCACGGTGCCGATGTCCCGCAGGGCGAGGGCGTCCACATCGTCCCCCGAACCCAGGCCCAGCGCCGCAGCCCGCGCGAACGGCAGGGGGCCAAAGCCCGGGTTCAGCCACGGATTCCACGTGTACAGCACGTCGGCCGGCCCGAAGCCGTTGGCCCCAGCCGTGGCCGGGTCGAGCGAGTAGTACGCAGTACTAGGTTGAGAAGACAGCGAATTGAGATCGAAGGCGTCCAGGTTGTCGCCGCCCGGATTCGGCTCCGCGTTCAGGCCCAGGCCGCGATAGTACCGGATTCCCACGTTGAGCCCGTCGCCATCATAGAAGCCCTGGTTCTTCACCCCAGCGACCGGGGGTGGAGGCGGTCCCATCGGACCAGGCCCCACGCGCGCCACGAACACGTCGGCCGAGGCCTCGTTGCGGCCATTTATGCCCTCGGTCGTCACCGTGCACCAGGGGACGATCCCGTGCGGAATCCCGGCCGCGTTACGGTCCACGGAGAAGTACCAGACCGACAGGTCGCGCGGCGGGAACCACCCATAGGACAGCGCGTCAATCTCGGGCGCCGCGCCCTTAATCCCCAACTGCCAACTTGTGATGCCGATGGTCGGCAGCGGGAGCGGCCCGGGGCCCGGCGCCGGGGGCGTCGGCCCCAGGATGTCGGCCCCATTGCAGGGAATCGCCCCAGCCGAGGGGCTCGCCTTGTCCACCGAGAAACTCTGTGCCAGCCCCGCCGACCCCATCAACATGAGCAGTCCAACGATCAGAATACCTCTTGCAGCGTTCATGGCTCATCCTCCTTGAGTTTACGGCTGCCTCGCAGCCGTCCGGATACCCGTGCGAATACCGGAAGGCCCCCGCCCCGCAACAGCCAGGGGCCGCCCGTCGTCCGTCCCCTCTTACTTTCTGCGAAATCTGCGAGCCACGAGGCCCGCCACACGCGCGCCCATGAGGCACAGCGTCGCCGGCTCGGGCGACGTCGTGAGCCCCACCGTCAGGAAGTCGATGGCCCACCCGTCGCCGCCGTTGCCGCCCTCGTCTATGCCAAGGCGTAGGACGTTGTCGCTGGTCAGTAGCGCCGGGTCGATGCCGATGGTGAAGAACTGGACGACGGGGCCCGTCTGCAAAATCGCGTTGAGATAGCCCGTCAGGGCCGCGTCCACAGTGCCGTTGATCCGCGCCGAGAAGGGCTGCCCGTTCACCGGATACTGGAAATCGTCGGCGGCGATGCCCAGGGTCAGCGTGTCAACCTTGTACCCAGTAGGAATGAGGGTGCCGTAGGCGAGATCGATAAACTGCGGCCCCCGTATCCGTTCCTCGGAAGCGGAATAGCCGTCTATCGAGGCCGTCTGGCCCGACCCCACGTAAATCTGGTCGGTGCCGGCGTAGTCACCACTTTCCGGCCTGAACGGCCACGTGTGTCCGTAAGCGTTTACCGAAGAGGTGATCAACCCCGGGGCCAGTCCTTCCAGGATCGCTCCCTCGGTGGGGTCCGACCCGTAACTGCCGGTGCCCAGCATGTCCGCATCGCCGTACATGACCACACCAGCGCTGGCGGCCGAGGGCAATGCGGCTGCCAATAGAACTGCCGCAATACCTACCCCGATTCGATACATGCGTTTCATTGTTGCCCCTCCCCGTTTCGTTTGCGGCCGGCGCCCGGCCGCTGCTTGTGAAGGCGAAGGCCCCCGCCCCACGCGGGGGCCTCCCGGCCGTCAATCCCCTCCTACTTCCTGCGAAATCTGCGTGCCACAAGGCCCGCCACGCCGAGGCCCAACAGGGCCATCGTGGCCGGCTCGGGCGTGATCACGAACGCCATGTCCAGCGACAAGCCCGTTCGCGGGTCGATCAGTTCATGCCAGTAGTACGGCGGTGCGCCCGGGTTATCCGTGTCGCCGAACACCGCATCGTCGTTCCAGTGCTCGATCGAGGTCTTCCAGCCGAAGACCTCCCCGCTGCCGGACGGCAGGATGCACGTCACGTCCAGCCAATAGACACGCGGCTTGCCGGTGCTCCCCGGGCCTTCCTGGATGAAGGGATCCTGCGGGTAGAAGTTGTACTGCCACACCGTCTGGTCGAACCCGAGGAACGTCTGGGTGTTAGGCTCGTAGAACATCTCCTGGGGCGTGGTGGCCCAAGGCCGCTTCACATACTGGGTCGGTCCGAAGAACTCCTGCCACCTCAGGGCGCCCGGATGGCTCCACGGCATCTCCGGGTCCACGTTCGCCGGAATGTCGTCGTGGATGCTTAACTTGAAGACGGCGTTCGGATTCACGGCGTCTTGGAGCCACGACCCCCAGATGTGAACGTCCGTGATGGCCCCCCGCTGGTAGCACGGGAAGTCGTCGGCCAGGACCTTGACGAACGGCCACGCCCCTCCTTGCCGGAAAGTAGCGTTGACGTCCATGCCCATGGGCGACACATCTGGCATCTGGAGGTACTTGAACGGATCACCAGAGTTCCAGTCGGCCCGCGCGGCCTGCGACAGTAAGGCCGCCGCCAACCCCATCACAAAGAGACCTGCTATGCGCACTTTCATAAGGCACCTCCCTCAACATGCCCCCCCCGGCCAAATCCCCGCCTCACTCAGCCAAGTCGGCCCCGCGCCGACCCGGCCCCCACCTCAACGTGGTCCCCCTCTCGGGACCCTGACTCCCGCCGGCCCGGTTTCCCGGCCGGACCCGGCGAGTCCACCCCAGCGCGGCAAAAACCGGAAGGCCCCCGCCCCGCAACGGCCGGGGGCCTTCCGCCGTCCGTTCCCTCCTACTTCCTGCGAAATCTGCGAGCCACAAGGCTCACGGCGCCCGCGCCCATGAGGCACAGCGTGGCCGGCTCGGGCGTGATCACGAACGACATGTCGATGCTGCCGCCCGTCGGATATTTCAGCGGTTGCCAGTAGCCAACGCTGCCGGCAGGTTCGACCCAGTACACCGCATCATCCATGAAGTGGCCGTCCTGAGGGTCCCGCGTCTTCCAGCCGAACTGGTCGAACGTCGCGCTGGTGTAGGCCTGGACCTCGAGCCAGTAAATCTGCGGCTTTTCCCGCGTTCCCTGCTGGAGGAAGGCCACGGCCGGGTCGATGTACATGTTGTACTGGAACACCTTATGGTCCACACCCCACTGGTTTGTGACCGGATCCCAGAATTTCTCATACTCGACACCTGCCCAGAAGCGCTCCTTGAAGTGGCCCTTCGCACCCGGCTCGGGCAAGCCCACAGGCGTGATCCACCCTTCCCACAGCAGCGCCTCGGGGTGGCTGAAACCGCCGGTGCCCTGCCCGGGGTTGTTGGACCAGAACCTCAGGTTGAAGGCGTTGATGCCGGTGTTGAAATCGTTCAGCCAGGAACCCCAGATGTGGACGTCCGTCACGCGTCCCGTTTCCGTACACAGGAAGTCGTCCGCGATGCGGCGGAGGCCCGCGTTCTGGTCATCGCGCACATCGATGCCGGTCACACCAAGGTCCGGCAACTGCACCCACTTGGCAGGCATCGTTGCGTCCCAATCCGCCCGCGCCGCGCCCGCCAGCACCGCAACCGCCAGTACAGCCACAGCCACTGCAATCGTTCGCGTACTCATGGCCATCTCCTTTTTTGTGTCCTTTTCCCCGCTTGAGGGCCTTCTGCCCCCGGGCCGCGCCCCGCGCGCGACCCAGCAACCCATCCCACGCGCACTCCCCCGCACACCGACCTATGCAAACCCCTTGCGGCCGCTCCCCGCGGCTAACCCCTCCTCCTCCGTTTGATCACCGGGGCCGCCGCGCCCACGCCGACCCGGCCCCCACCTCAACGCGGCCCCCCCTCGGGACACAGACCCTCTACGATGGCCTGACTATTCACGCGCAGCGGCTTCTTGGTTCTCGTCAGTCGGGGATTCCGCCCTGTGTGCGGCACGGACGGCGGAAGGCCCCCCAGCCTGCTCAGGCCGCGACCACGGCCTTTGCAGAATGACGCGCGGCAGGACGGCGGCCCCGGACTTCGGGCCGCTCCAGGATCCGGCGCACATGCGCAGCGGCGGCCCGGCGGTCCAGTTCGGCCAATACGGAGCCGAACACCGCCGACCCGCCCAGGGCCGCAAACGACAGTAAATCCAGGGATTTCAGATGGCGAAGATTTGGCTGCATGGCCTCCCCCTTCATGCCACTTTCCGCCGTGCGACTTGGAGCCGGCGTCACGGCGCGACGCTATCGGTCCGCACGGCCGTACTTCACATCTTCCGCAGCCGCAGGACGCGGCATACGGCGCTCTCGCTGACGGCTCTCGCTCTCAAGACTTGCTACGGCCCCATCCGTCGTCCGGGCGGATGGGCACTGCGATTACGCATCGCCCAGCATTTCACGCAGCAGACGGTTCTCGCGCTTGGTGGCCTCCAGGTCGAAGATCAGGTACTTGATCGCCAGGCGCACGTGGTCCAGGCTGTCTTCCAGGGCGGCCATCTCGCGCCGCATCGGCGAGGTGCCGCCCGCCGGCGGCCGCTGCTGCCCGGCCGCAGGCGCCGCGTTCACTCCCGGAAGCGCATGCACTTCCGATAGCAACTGTCCGACCTTTTCGCGAAGCGCAGCTTCATCCATGACAGATCCCCTTTCCTCTCCGACCGCCCCATGTTCCCTTTGCGGTCGTCCTGCCCGTCGGCGGAACGGGCGACTGCTACCAAGAGACAGACTTACGCAAAGGCCGTGCCGAAGCCGCGCGATTAAAAACTTGCGGCGCGACCCCCGCGGGCGCGGCCCCGGCGCGGGGTGGCGGTTCCGTTTGTTCCGCGCGTAACGAATGTGATGGTCGTGCGGGGCGTGAGGACGGCGGGGAGGCCCGGCAACAGGCAGACGCCTCTCGGGCGGGACAGGCTGACGTAAGTCTATCCCCCACAAGAGGTTACGTTATTCCGGCGACCCGGCGTTTTCCGTCAACATCACGGCCGCAAAGCAACGCCCCCTCTACGACCGCTACAACCGGAGCACACGGCGCAGGCGGCCGCATAAACGGTACCACCCCTCCGGGCGGCACATTCGGCGCAGGCGGCATACTCGGACTTGCATGCCGTCAGTATCTGGACATCGGGATATGCTTGTGCACCGAGAGAAGGCGCGTCGCGCGGCGGGCGACTGCGACGGAGGCGTTACCTACCGCCCCTGGCCGGACCAGATCGCGCGGCCGGGCCTCAGGTCTTCCGGACCGAGCGATTCGATGTGCCCGTCGCAGAACAGGACGTTAGCGCGTCCGAAATGCCTGAGCGCCTGGTACTCGCCCCACTCTTCGCCGGCGGCGCCCCAGTCTTCGCCCCATCGGCTCGGGTTCTCGATGAAATACTTGTCCCACTTCCACTCGTCGCCGCCTTCGCCGGTGTACTCGGCCAGCGCCTTGGGATAGTCCAGGACCATGGCGAGTTTCGGGTCCATGCTGCCCAGGATCGAGCCCGGCAACGCGTATGTGCCCTTGCTCAGGCCGTAATCCGAGGGCACGACCAGGTACCGCACCGGCGGGCCGGCCGCCGAAGCCCGCCGCGAGGCGTTCGGCCGCATGCCGGGGTCCGAGTCCGTGACGCCCGCCAGGTCGGACCGCGTCAGATCGAACGACTCGCCGATGTGCGTGACCCAGTTGCTCACGAGCACCTCGCCGTTAACCATAAAATCGTAAACATACTTGTTATAGGGCGACGTCGCGCACAACTGTTGGAGGACCTGGAGGGTCTTCGGCCGCCCGCCCTCGTACGTAATGAGGAACTGTATGTCGTCGCACGTGATCGGCTTGTCGACGCCGCCCGCCGGCCCCTCGTCGTCCATCTCATAGAGGATGGCATCCCCCTGCCGCGTGCGGCGGACCCACGGATGGCTGTCCACCGGAATCGTATAGGCCAACTCGCCCCTGATGCCCGTGCCCGGACCGTCCTTCGCGCCGCCGGCGCCGCTGCCGGCCTGCCGGTAAACCTGGAACTCAAACGCCGATTCCAGCCGTTCCGATCCGAGGGGCTGCGCCGGCGAGTCTGCCGCAACCCAGCCGCGGCCCCGCGCGGCAGCCTCGGGAACCCTCATGACGGCCTCCGCCGCAGACGGGCATCGGAAAAGACTCTCCTTGTGCTCCATGTAGGGCAGCAACTTGCCGACCCAGCCCTTGCCCCACGTGTTCTGCCCGTCGCTATCGACCCGCCAGGCCGTCTGGGCCTGGAAGATCACGCTCAGGTGCTGCTGGCACTGCGTCGAGGCCAGCGTCTGCCAGACCTGCCGGGCGCCAGGCGCAAGAAGCGCCAGAAGGATGGCGATGATGGCCATGACCACCAGCAGTTCGATCAGTGTGAACGCGCTTGTCGCCCGCCTCATGGTCCACCTGCCCGATGGGCATCCTGCGGCGCCAGGGCGGCGCCCGCCGTCAGCGCGATGGCCCGCAGCCGCTTCACGGCCTTTCGCCGGTCCTGGACCGATGCCTGCGAATCGTAACCTATCTTTGCGCCAATCATGCCCTCGACGGCCGAGACCGCCCGGCTCTGGACCATCACATCCGGGTCCTTCTCGGCCACGTCCACCAGCAGCGGGATGTCTTCCCATACCCTCAGCCGCTCCAGGCTCGATGCGGCCGCCGCACGCACGCGCGGCGAGCCGTCCCGCAGAAGCGTCTGCTCCAGGAACCCAACCGGCGGCGATTCGCGCTGAAGGCCCAGTTGATACACCGCCTCCTCGCGGACCTCCGGCCGCTGCTCCTCAAGGGCCACACGCTTCAGCGCCTCGACCCCCGCTGGCCCCCGCACGGACCCCAGGCCCCGCACCGCCTCGGCGGCCACCTCGCTGTCGATGCTGATCGTCGCCAACTCGATCTGTCGAACGTCTTCGTCGTGGCCGCGCGACGCCAACTCGCCGACCGACGCGATCACCTCTTTGGAATTCGGAGACGTGACCCCCTGGCCGGGCTCGGCGCACCCCGCAGCGCAGAGAAACCACGCGGCCGCCACGGCCGCCAGCGCCGACACGAGTGCCCCGCCCTTGCTCATCGAGTGCGATCTCCGGCTCGACGTGATTCGCAGGCGCGCGGCCGGCCCGCTCGGGCCTCCGACAGCCGCGCCCGTAACATTCTAACCCTGCGGCGGCCGTGTTGTCGAGCATCGCCGCCCGGATCGCCGCCCAAGCCCGCCGCAAGGCCGAAAGTGCCCGTAAATCGCCCTTTTTCTCCCCCGCCGCAACCCTCCCCGCCCGCACTGGACTCTTAGTGAACGGGAACGGGCCCGCCCAAAACGTAGTCCGCGAGGGGGTCTGGAGCCCTATCCGTAAGGCTCCTGACCCCCTACCCTGCGAGACCGAAGCCTTGCCGGAAAACCGTGCTCCGGCCGGAATCATCGGCGTTGGCGGGTCCGTAGGATTAGCCGATGGCCGCGCAACTTCGAGCCCCAACGGGGCGTTTGCCAGTAGCCACGGTGCGCGAGTCGAAGATCCGCCCGCCGTATTGGCGGACCCGTGGAACAGGTTGCAGCAAACGTGTGTGCTGTTATCATGCTGTTGGAGCCCTGCCAAGGGCGATTGAACGGCGTTTCAATCGCCCCGCCGGGGCTCAAAACAACAAAGGAAAAAGTAACCGTTTTCCGCCACCGTACCACGGGCTCGCGCACCGTGGCTACTCACAGTCGCCTCTTCGAGGCTATCTAATCCCGACCGGTTACGCCCGCCGACGGAATGTATTGGAAGCGGCCGAATGCGTTATGTATACTTCCGGGTCACATACAGGATTGTTGCAAAGGGGTCCGGGGATGAGGCCGAAAATGATTCGACTACTGCACGAACACACAGGCGAGGTGGTGATCAGTGCGATCGTCAGGACAAAATCGGTATCGTGTCCCCCGAAATGAGGACAAAATCGGTATCGTGTCCCCCGAAATGATGAGCCAATTGGTTTTATTTGAGCAGAAGCAGGTCCGCCGGATGTGGAACGAGGCGGACCAGAAATGGTATTTCGCGGTTCAGGATGTGATTGAAATCCTCACTGGCAGCGCAGACATCAAGCAGTATGTGAAGAAGCTGAAAAGCCGCGACCCCGAATTGAGTTCCAACTGGGGTACAATCTGTACCCTGGTTGAGATGACGGCCGCGGACGGCAAAAAGCGGAAGATACAGTCGGCGAACATCGAAGGCCTGCTCCGTTTGATCCAGTCTATCCCTTCACCCAAGGCCGAGCCGTTCAAGCGCTGGCTGGCCAAGGTCGGCTATGAGCGCCTGCAGGAGATCGAGAACCCCGCGCTGAAGGCGGCGGGCTGAGGCGTCGTCCAAGGCAGCCGCATCCTGCGCGAGTATCCGATCACGCTTGGCCGCATCGAAGGCCCTGGCTGCCACGGCGGGGCGGGAGACCCACCGCCCAAAGCCTCCACGCCTTGTCGTTTCTCAACCGTTCTTCTCGCGCAAGAACATGGTGGGTGCACAGCACCCACCCTACATGAACCGCTCTGGCTGTTGTTTCTAACTCAATCCTTCTCCGCGTCCTCAGCGTTCTCCGCGGTTAAACGCCTTGGTCTTTAGAGTGCGTCCCAATACCTTAACTTTTTGTTCCCGGCCAGCCGATGACACAGGTGGGAAGGGAGGACCACCTCATGCCACGGACTGCCAAGGAGGAGACTCGATCCAAGCGGCGACGGCGCGAGAACCGCAAGCCGCTGA
>JAPLMO010000025.1 GCA_026386995.1 Planctomycetota bacterium
CGCCGCTTGACCGCGCCTGGTCGGCCCAGGAGTTGGGGCGGCGGCAGGACGATGTCCTCCCGCAACTGCTCACGATGATCAAGAGCAAAGACCCCCGTGCCCGGCTCGGCGCGGTCATGACGCTGGAGCAACTCAAGAGGCGGGCCGTCCCCGCATTGGACGCTCTGGTCGGCCTGTTGCGCGACGATGACCGCTGGCTTCGCGTCCAGGCAGCCGAGGCGCTGCGGAACATCGGGGCCGACGCCAAGCCGGTCCTGCCCCAGATGCTCAAGGCCGCCGCCGTCCAGGACGAAACGGACCAGATGCAATTCGCCGTCGGCGCGCTTGCCTACGCCCTCTTCTATCCCGGCGGGGCGTATGGGCCCAGGGGCATTCTTGCCAAGTCGATTGAGAACATTGGCAATGATCTGCTCTACCCGGCCGTCCGGTCGATTGCCGCCAATCCCGATTCGGCCGCCCGGGGCTGCCTGCGTTCCACCTACGGCCTGATCACGCTGGATGACGTCAAGGCGCTGGCCCCCACGATCGTCGCCAGTGTCGAGGAAAGGGCGCCGGCCAACACCATGTTCTCCAAGGGTGTCCGCATTGCGGGAATCGAGGCGCTGGCCCGGCTTCGGATCGAAGAGGGCATTCCCTTGACGATGATGATGCTGAACCTGCGCGAGTGGGGCAAAGCCTACATCATCCTGGAGTCCCTGGATGTCCTGAAGCAGTATCGCGGCGCCGCCAAGTCCGTGCTGCCCGATCTGAAGAAACTGGAGGCCGAACTGCGCGGAATGAAGCCACAGCAGGATAAACTCATGGAAGTTATTGCCGTGATCGAAAACGACAAGAACCCGCCCAGGCTCATCAGCCTGAAAGACTACCTGGGCGAGGATGGGCGGAGGCAACCGACGTCCGGCGGTGCGAACCGAAGCGTGCGGCGTGCGGGGGATTCCGGCCGGTAGTTGGCTCAAATACAGAAAGGGGAATTTCTATGAATCGTCGTGAATTTCTTAAGAGCGGCGCCGCGGCGCTGGCCTTCGGGTTGAGCGGCGGCGCCGGGGCAGCGCTCCGCTCTGAAGAGATCGCCGGGCATCCGAACATCATCCTCTGCATGACGGATGACCAGGGCTGGGGAGACGTGAGTTATAACGGCCTGAAGCAGATCCAGACTCCCGCTCTGGATGCCATGGCCGCCGCGGGCCTGCGGTTCAACCGTTTCTACGCCGCGCACCCGAGTTGCTCGCCAACGCGGGCCAGCGTGATGACCGGCCGCCATCCGTACCGCATGGAATGCTTCTGGCCGGGCATGCCCCTGAAAAAGGAGGAAATGACCATTGCCCAGGTCTTGAAGAGGGCCGGCTATAGCACCGGGCATTTTGGCAAGTGGCATCTGAACGGGGTGGCGGGGCCCGGCAAGGTGATGCCGGATTCAGACCCTTGCTCGCCGCGCAATTTCGGCTTCGACGAGTCATTTTCGGTCTCCAACTATTTTGAAACGAACTGGACCTTCGGCCGCAACGGGGTCCCGGAAAAAGCGACCGGTGACGGCTCGGACGTCATCGTGGGCGAGGCGCTCAAATTCATCGGGGCAGCCGTGGAACAGAAGAAGCCGTTCCTCGCCGTGATCTGGTACGGCAGTCCGCACGTTCCGCACAAGCCACTGCCCGAGGACCTCAAGGCGGCCGGCGGCTCGGCTTACTATGGCGAAATTGTCGGAGTCGACCGCAGCATGGGAACCCTGCGCAGCGGATTGCGCAAACTCGGCATTGCCGATAACACGATGGTCTGGTTTTGCAGCGACAACGGCAGTTGGTTGGACCCCGCCGCCCCGTCCGCTCACGGCTCGAACGGTCCGTTCCGCGGCCGTAAGGGCGAAGTGTGGGAGGGCGGCATCCGCGTGCCCGGGCTGATCGAGTGGCCCGCGCACATCAAGCGGCCCGCCGTAACCGACGTGCCCGCCTGCACGAGTGACATCTATCCGACCGTCGTGGACATCCTGAAGATAACAGTGCCCGATCAGGTGCAGCCGCTCGACGGGATCAGCCTGGTGCCGCTTCTGGACGGGCGGATGAAGGAAAGGCCCAGGCCGATCGGGTTCTGGGCGCGCGGCGGCGGCCTGGCCTGGAACGACAACCGCTATAAACTCATCCAATCTATTCCCAACGACAATACTACTTCCAACAAGTGGGAACTTTATGACATAATCGCTGATCCATCGGAAAAGACCGACCTGGCCGCCAAGCACCCGGAGATCGTCAGCCGGATGAAGGCCGGGTTGGAGAACTGGCAGAAGTCGGTGCTGCGGAGTGGCCGCGGCGAGGACTACAAGGGAAAGTCGTCCGGGTAGCCGTGAAGGTGCAAAGAGCGGGGCAAAACTGCCGCGGGCGGCAGATTCGAGGGTTCACCTGCCGCCGCGGAACCCCCGAAAAATCACTGGCGCATCCTCCGTCAGTGTCGGGCATCATACGACAACCCATCGGGGCTTGCAGCATTGGCGCTATAGCGCTTTAAGATTGGGTTGTTGCGCGGCGGGTCTCCTGACCCGCCGCGCCGACCGCCTGCCAGCACATCAGCGCGGCGGTTCAGGAGAACCGCCGCGCAAATCTGCTTCTAGCGTTGTAGTATTAACTCTATCCGAACTACCGGCCCGCCCGACGGCGACGGGTGATCATGGCCGCCGCGCCGAGGGCCAGCATGTAGGGTGGGTGCTATGCACCCACGCGGTTGCCACGCCGACGCCTGAGCAGCGCCACACCCAGCGCCACGAGCGCCAGCGTCGCCGGCTCGGGAACCGCAGCCAACTCGCTGATCCCGCCCGTCAACTGACCGGCCGTCATGCCGTAATTGTTGGCTTGAAGCCCGACGTCGTCATCGCTGACGATCCCATCGTAGCCGTAGACGTCGCCATCGGCCCAACTGATATCGGTAAAGCCGTAATTGTTCGACAGGTTCGAGATGTCGCTGTCTTCGACGATGCCGTCGAGGTTCACGTCGCCGATGAGCGTGTACCGCACCAGAACCGCGTTCGCGGCAACAGCCGTGGTGTCGCCAAACGGGATGTCGGAGTCGAACCACACGGCCGATTCACCGTTATAGGCGTAACCGATGCCGTTGGTGGTCGAGCCGCCGGCCAGGAGCGCCGAGGTGATGCCAGGGCCGTTCCAGTCGCCGCCGGCCGTCGCGTTGTATGCGGAGACGATCTGCGCCCGCACGGTGTCAATGGGGCTTTCGCCCGTGTAGTTGATCGCCAACAGGCCGTCGTTCAGGTCCAGCGTACCGGTCAGCATATCGCCGCCCTCGATGTTGAGGGCCGCCGTGACGTTGGTCGACCGGACCGTCGCGCTGGT
>JAPLMO010000062.1 GCA_026386995.1 Planctomycetota bacterium
TCCGGCTTCCGCAACCGCACCTTCGGCCCGACTTCACGGCCCGCTTCGATCTCGTGATTGTTCATGGCCACAGTTATAGCGCCCTTGTCCTAAAAAAGCGCGCGAAAAAATCACAGGCTCTGAGCGCAGCGAAGAATCTCGTCTTTCCCGCGGCGTCACAGCGAGATTCTTCGGCCCGCAAGCGGGCCTCAGAATGACAGAGTGTTCCTTTGGCAATGCAGCGGTCAATAGAGTGGTCGCCATGCCGCATTACCCCACCCCCCTCACCGCGGGCCAACAGCCCCCTCCCAATGCCCGCCCGGATGGATATAATGGACTGCCGGTTTTCACCCGGCCGATAAAGATAGAACCGCGGAGAACGCGGGGAGCGCAGAGACAGACGGCGACTTGTGTTTCAAAAAGAAACTCCCTTTCTCAGCGTTCTCTGCGCTCTCCGCGGTTAAGGTTTGCTCTTACGATAGCGCCGAGGGCGCCTGGAGGCTGCATGATCACTCGCATTGCGTTGTCGCTGGCCGCGGTCACAGTGCTGGTTGCCGCCTGCGCGGCGGCCGAAGTGCCGCCGGCCTTGGGCTCGCTGGACCTCGTTACGAAACAGGCGGTCGGCTTCATCCACATTCCGAGCATCAAGTCGCTCGAGAGCGACCTGAAGCGTTTCGCGGCCGAGACCGGCTGGGAGATCGGCCACGGCGAGCACCCCGTCGTCAGCCTCCTCCAGCAGTGGACCGGCATTCAGGCCGGCATCGATGCGGAAGGCAGCGCGTCGGTCGGGTTCCTGAATCCGAAGCAGTTCCAGCAGCGCTTCAGCGTTTACATCCTGCCCGTGAGCGACTGGGACGCGATGCTCAAGGCGACCGCGGGGGAGGAGATGTCGCCGGGCCTGTATGCGCTGACCGGGACGGCCGGGCCGCGATTTGCCCTTCGCCGCGGGCGGTATGTGGTCATCACGAGTTCCGTACGGACGATGGACGCCGTCGCCGGGGCCGAGGGGCTTGTGGCGTCGCTGTCGGACGAGACCCGCGCCCGCGCCTCCGGGCCGGGCCCGATGGTCTACATCAACGCGCAGAAACTCCGCGACATTTACGTGGACGATATTGCCGCGTGGTTCAGGGCCGCCTCGTCCCAGTTGTACCACGAGCCCGAGGCCCTCGCCTATGCCGACATGCTGTCGGCGTACCTCATGGGGATCGCGTCGTTTATCGACCAGGCGGAGACCGTCGATGGCGCCGTGCGGTTCGAGGCCGACGGCGTGAAGGCCGACCTGGCGCTGCGCTTCGTGCCGGGCGGCAACATCGCCAGGTTCCTGGTTACCGAGGCGCCCGGCCCGGCGACGTTTCGACTGCCGGTCGGCCGGCCTGTCGAGAGCGTCGAGACGCTGCGCAGCGACCCGCAGGTCCGCACGGACCTCTTGATGAAGGCCACGCGGTTCTTCCTCACCGAGGCGCCGCGGCCCGAGCCGCTGCCCGAGACCACCAAGCAGCACGTCGAGGTAGCGATGCAGATGTTCGCCGACTCGCTCGGCACGGAGATGACCTTCATGTCCGCGCCCGCCCAGCCCGGCATGGGCACCGAGACGGGCCTGACGATCCTGGAACTCAGGGACCCCGAGAAGTTCCGCAAGAGCCTCGACCTGCTGGCGGCCGCCTGGGAATCGCTGGCCGACCAACTCAACCTGTACGTCCGGTTCCAGCAGTTGCCGCAGTCCGACGACGTGGCCGGCACGCCCGTCACGATGTTTATCCCGCGGTTCCGGTTCGGCATTCCCGCGCGGCACATGGAGTTCCGCGAGCGCATGAAGGCCATGTACGGTGCGGAAGGGCTCATTTATCGCGTTGCGGTCGTCGGCAACCAGGCCATAATCTCCACTGGCAGCGACCTCGGCCTTCTGACGCAGGCCATCGAGACCTTCAAGAGCGGCAAGCCGCCCGAAAAGCCTCCGGCCCTCCAGCGTCTGGAGAGCCATTTGCCCGGCGGCCAGCAGTGCGCGATCGCGGTCAGCCTGCCACTTTTTCTCGGCCAGGCGCTGATTCGCGGCGGGACGCCGGTCGACCGGCTGGGCAAGATGGAGGCGGGGCAGGAGGTCGTGGGCATCGGCATCAGGTCCGACGGCACGACCGCTCGGGTGGCCACGTTCTTTCCGCACGAGCAGATCCGGATGGCGCTGGAGATGCTGAAGCGCGGCGCGCCGGACATCGCCGAGGTGCCGCACTCGCTGTTTGAGCCGACGCCCGAAGGGCCGCCGAAGGGCGCCCCGCGTGGCGCCGCCTCGCCGCCGGCCGAGCCGCCCGCGGCGCCTCCGGCGCCCGGCGCCGCTTCGCCCGCCCCTGCGTCCGGAGCGATGTCCCCCGCCAAACTTGGCGGCAACGAGGCCAAGCCCTCGCCGGCCCCGATCCCGCCCCCGGCCGCGCCAAAGACACCCCCGGCCGCAGCCCCTGCCGTGCCGTCCGGCCTCCCGCCGATAGCCGCGCCCCTGCCTCCGGCTGCCGCGCCTGCCCCCCCGCCGCCGGTCAAGGCCGCGCCGTAGCCTGGGGACTCTGGCCCATTCTGCCTCTGGTAGCCCGTCAACTTCAATTATGTGGATGCCACGGCTGCGCAGTTTGCAGCCGTGCGTCCCCGCCGCCGACCACGGCTGCACAAGGCGCAGCCGTGGCACCCAGCGTCTTGGATAATGTACAATCTGAGTAACGTACTGCACCCGCTTGGCCCCCCGCCGGAGGAGAGGCCCCGAAGATTGCGGCCCTGCCGGATTATTTTGGTGCAATAATGCCCGTTGTATCGTATTAATCTACAGGGGCGGGACTCGGTTCCTGTCTGGGGCATTACGGGGCTTCTGGGGCTGCCTCGGACGGACCGCATGGGGTGTTGGTCATGGCCAAAGCCATTGCCGCTGTCGCGGGGGCATTTGAGCACGCGGGGCGTCGCGGGGCCGCGGCGGATTACGACGTTTCCCTGATGCTCGCCTTCCAGAAGGGCGACGAAGTCGCCTTCCAGGAACTCGTCGAGCGCAATCACGCCCGTGTCATCGGCTTGGCCTACCGCTTTGTCGGCGACGTTACTGACGCCGAAGACCTGGCCCAGGAAGTGTTCCTGCGGATTTACCGTGCCCGCCTGACGTACAAGCCCACCGCGAAGTTCTCGACGTGGATGTTCCGCATCACGGCCAACGTCAGCCTTAACGCCCTGCGGTCGCGGGCCAGCCGCCGCGACGACGTCTCGATCGACCAGATGGCCGACGTGCACGAGGGGCCGCGCGCCATTCCCGACCCCGACACGCGCACGCCCGACCACCAGATGCACCGCGAGGAACTTCATACGCAGGTCCGCGACGCCATCGGCTCGCTCCCCGAGAAGCAGCAGATCGCGGTTGTCCTGAACAAGTACGAGGGGATGAGTTACGCCGACATCGCCCGGACCATCGGTTGCAGCACGATGGCCGTCAAGAGCCTTCTGGCCCGCGCCCGCGACAACCTGAAGGACCGGCTGCTTCTGTATCTGAAGACGGGCCGCGGCCGCCGGCAAATCGCTTGAGTTTCGTTCCCGCCGGATTCGATAAACACTCGAAGTTGTGCGGCTCTGCGCGCGCTGCAATAGCGGGTGTGGCACGGCTGGCTTGTCCAGCCGTGGGAAAGGTCGATGGCTTTCCGCCACGGCTGGACAAGCCAGCCGTGCCACACTGACGTGGGTGGCATGCCCACGGCCTGCCCGCCGCGGCGGGCTGCCTTTGCGTGGGCATGTGGCGCGTCGACCAACGACCATGCCCAGGCAACGGCGGCCTGGGCATGCCACCCATGCGGAAACTTTTGACGCAGCCGGCCGCGCGGGGGGGCCGGTTTTTTCCGGCACCTCGGCCCGCGCGGCGGGTTCAGTACTGTGGAACCACGAACTTCGTGAGGCTTGAACATGCCGTCGCCGGTTTGTCACTGGGTGCGAAGCGTGCTGACCGCCTATCTCGACGGCGAACTTAAAGCCTCGACGGCCGAGGCGGTCCGCCGCCATCTTGCGCGGTGCCCCGAGTGCGCCCGGCGCGCGGCGGGCCTGGAGCAGGCGTGGAACCTCATGGGCGCCGCCGCCGCGCCTGAGCCGCGCGTCCGCCCGGGGTTCACCGAGAGCATGATGTCGCGGATCGTCGAGGAGAAGGAACTGGAGGCCCTCGAAGCCCGCCTCCGCCGCGGTCGCCGCGCCCGCCAGGCTGTTGCGGCGCTGACGGGCCTTGCGGCGGGCCTCGTCCTGGGCCTATCGCTTTACACGTGGACGGGCCTGCCGTCGGAGCCGAACAGCCCGGTCGAGCAGGAGGTCAGCCGCAGCGTGGCTTTCCTGGAGGACGCCGACCTGCTGGACGAAATAGCGGTCGTCGAAGTGATGGAACAGATGACGGGCGCTCGCGTGCCCGAGGATGGAGCCTGATCGTGCCGATGCGGCGTGAACAACTCGTGCGGCTTTTGGCGCAGCGGCGGCGCCGGACGCGCCTGCTGCTCGCCTGCCTGACGACGGCCGTGGCGTGCGGCTTCGCGGCGATCGCCGTCGGCCCGCGCTCTATCATCGGCGGCACGTCGCAGGGGATCGTGGCCGCACCGGTCGCCGACGGGCGGACGCCTGCGGCCGCAACGGCCCCTTCCGGAGGCCTGTCGCCGATCTCGGACCAGTTGTGGCTCGACCCCCGCGAAGTCCAGGCTAACATGATCCGCTGGGCGGGCATGACCGAGGCCGCGCGGCGGGCGCTCCTGGCCCGCTACTGGCAACTGGCGTCGCTGGACTCGGCCGACCGCGACCGGATTCTCCAGCAGTACGCCGCCTTCAGAGATCTTCCGGAGAGCCGCCAGGAAGCATTGCGGACCAAGGCCCTGAAACTGCGCCAGTTCATCCAGAGCCTCAGCCCGCAGGACGTGGCGGTCCTCCAAGGCATGAACGAGCGCGACCAAGCCGAGCGGCTGCTGGAACTCTGGCAGGCGCGGCATAAGACGTGGTGACCAGTCAATAGCCGGGCATCGTCCCAGCCCCAAGCAGGGTGGGGGGAAGATGTCCGCAAGGGATGGAAGATGCGGTGGGCGGATACGCTCACCGCAACTTTTTTTACGCCCCCGGCCGCCGCACGCCTCCTACAACGCCACATTGCGCGGCGGGTCTCCCGACCCGCCGCGCAAAACCTTGAAAGTAACGCTGTCATACGAGCGCCCGTGACTGGGGCCATACGACGCTTCCCTTGTTTTCCCTTGCCGGGTCTGTTTGAAGGAGTAGAATATTGGTAAGTTCCGAAATGCACGGATTGTGATGGTCGGCGTACCGCAGCGCGTAGGGGTCCTAGCCGCCTACCGCGGACGCAGAAACGCGGACATAAGCCAATTGCAGAGAGTGCAATGTGTAGCCAGAACTCGTCCTCATAACGAGAATTACTATAGGCGGGACACATGGATAACCGGCCTTCAGCGTCGCCAGGTCCCGGCGAAAGCGCTCCGCAAACGCCTTCTCCGCAGGGCACCCCCCCTGCGCCAGAATCGCCGAAGGCTCCGCCAGTTTTGGAGCCGGACAATGCCTCCCCGTCGCTGCCCGCTGACAATACTCAGTTGAGTACTCAAGATCTAAAAGTACCTGGCGTTGATGGCAAGGACAGCGGTCCCCGCTTTGGGGATTACATGGCCTTGTACAACAGCCTGGACAAGATTCTTTGGGGCATTCCAGCCTTTGTGATAATGGTTACACTCACCGGCCTTCTGGCCTTCGGGGAGAAGTTTTCGAAGCCTGATAGTCGTTTGTTCACGCTATCTCACGAAATGTCGGTGACTGTGATTTGCGGCATGATATGTGTTCTTTACCTTGTTGGTGCGTATTGCATCTACCGATTGCGCAAACACCACACGCGTGCAGGCGAGCACCTTCAGCATCTGGAATCAGGAGACAAGGTGCCAGAGCCGTACTTCAAGAGGCGATTGGTAACCGCCAAGCAGTGGTGGTGGGGGGCACCCAGTTTTGTCGCAGGGGCATGTGTGGTGTTTGCCGTCCTTGCGGCATTAGGCGCAATAGCCCCGTGGCTAGGTAAGGATGCAGCGGAAACCATGCGAACCCCAGCACAAGGGGAGGGGAAAATGGAACGAATGCCAGGAGATTATATCGGCCGGTACGGGATGTATAACAACCACGAGCGTATGGACAACGGAGAAATGAGGTTCAGGTTGATGTCGACGGACGGTAGCGGATACATACGCACAGTGGCGGGAGCGGCGGGCGCGTGGCAGAACAGCCATTCGCATGCGCATATCGTTGAAACATACATCGTCCAGACCGGCTGGATGGTGCTGGCGGAATTGAGGAACGGACAACTTGTCCCATTAAAGCTAGAGCCACGCGAGATCGTCACAACCGAAATCGGCGTTATACACAATGTCTATCTTCCGCCACACGCAGTCATCCACACGGTTAAGCACGGGGACTGGCCTGAGGAGGATTGGATACAAAGCCACGAGTTCGACGAGATGACGAAGCACCTCTCGGAGGAGGAAATTCTCAGGCTTGTAGAACGTGCCCAGGGAAGCCCTCCGCATGAAGCAACGCGCTGATGCTGGCTGGATGCCCGCCAAGGCGGGCCGCCCTCAAAACTCCCCCACCCGCCCCTGCACCAGCAAATCCGGCCCGACCTGTTCTACGGTCATGTCCGAAATCGCAAGCGAATCGGCCAGCGTGCGGCCGTCGGGGCCTGAGGCGGGGCCGGGGGCTGGGGAAGCGGCGAGAATACGGGGAGCGATGAAGATCATCACGCGGTCCGCCATGTGTGCGGCAAAGAGCGAGCCGAAGAGGCGGGCGCCGCCCTCCACGAGCACGCGGGACCAGCCGCGATGGCCCATGTCGGCCAGCACCGCTTCGAGCGACACGCCCGCGTCGGCCTGCGGCACGCTCACGAGTTCGCAGCCTGCCTGGCGCAGGGCCGCGGCGCGGTCGGCCTGTGCGGCCAGGGCCTCGGCGGTCGTGTAAATAATGACGGGCGTCTGGCGGGCCGAGCGGGCCGGCTCTTTCGCCGGATCGATGATCAGGCGGCCATCGAGGATCACGCGGGCCGGCTGGCCGCGCTCGGGCAGCGGATCGCAGTGGCGGACGGTAAGTTGCGGCTCATCGGCCACGGCGGTCCCCGCTCCGACGACGACGGCGTCGCACACGCGGCGGACCTCGTGGACGCGGCGGCGGCTCTCCTCGGAGGAAATCCAGCGGCTGTCGCCAGCCGAAGACTCAGTGGCCGCGGCAATGCGGCCGTCGAGCGTCATGGCCCACTTGGCGATCACGAGGGGCAGGCCGGTCTTTGTGCGCTTAAAGAACGCGGCGTTTAAGTGCCGCGCATCTTCTTCCAGCACGCCCGAGGCGGTCTCGATGCCCGCTGCCCTGAGGATCTCCAGCCCCCGGCCCGCGACCTGCGGGAAGGGGTCGGTGACGGCCGCGACCACGCGGCGGAGGCGGGCGGCCAGGATGGCGGCGGTGCAGGGGGGCGTCTTGCCCCAGTGGCAGCAGGGTTCGAGGGAGACGAAGAGTTCCGCCCCGCGGGCCGCAGGGCCGGCCTGCTGGAGTGCGACGACCTCGGCGTGCGGGCCGCCGAACCTCGCGTGAAAACCTTCGCCGACGATGCGGTCGCCCTGGACGACGACCGCCCCGACCATCGGGTTGGGCTCGACGCGGCCCAGGCCCTGGATGGCGAGGTCCAGTGCCCGTCGCATGTAGCGCTGGTCGCGGGTGAGGTCGTTCACGGAATGTATCCGTTCATGGAAGGCGGCTGCTCATACATGTTTCGCACATCCGAACGCAATGTGGCACGGCTGGCTTGTCCAGCCGTGGAAAACGTCGCTGGCCTTCCACCACGGCTGGACAAGCCAGCCGTGCCACACCCGCTATTGCGGGGCGCGCGCCACACGCCGAGCACATACCAGCACCCACCCTACGTCTGAGTTTTGGCGTCCGGCGCGCGGCTGAACATGAAAATGATCGCGACGACGATCACGCCGACGACCAGGTACACGTCGGCCACGTTGAACACGTAAGGCCACTGGAGCGTCCAGCCGCCGATCTGGCCGTGGGCGGTGATCTGGATGACATCGCGGACGAACCCGTAGACGAGGCGGTCGTAGAGGTTCCCCATCGCGCCGGCCAGGATCAGGCCGCACGCCAGGTGCAGCACGCGCTGGCGCGGCCGCGAGGCGGCGAAGATGTAGAAGATGAGGGCGCTGGTGACGGCGGTCAGGAGGACGGTCACGAGTCGGCCGCCTGACGGGCCGATGCCGAAACTCTCGCCAAAGTCGAAGCCGAAGACGATGCCGGGGTTGCGGCTGGCCACAAGTCGCAGCCACTGGGGAATGACGGCGACTTCGCGTCCGCCTTCTTCGAGGGGTCCGCCCAGGAAGGTCCATCCGAGGGACTTGGCGGCCAGGTCAAGCGCGAGGCCCAAGCCGACCGTCAGCCAGAGCCACAGGTGACTGCGTCGGTCGGCTACAGCAAGCCCTTTTCTTCCCGGCGTTTGCATTCGATGCAGTACTTGGCGTGGGGCTTGACCTTGAGGCGTGCCTTGGGGATCGGTCCGCCGCAGGAGGCGCATTTGCCGAACTGCTTCTTCTCGATGCGCTCCAGCGCCTCTTCGATCTCGCCCAGGGTGGCCTGCTCGGTCTCCATCAGGCCGAGGTTGAATTCCTGCTCGTAGTTATCGCTGCCGATGTCGGCCATGTCGAGGGGCATTTTAGAGAGGTCGCCGCTGGCATCCTGGCGGCTGTTCTGGAGGGCGGCCTTCTCCAGGGTGCTAACATCGCCCATGAGCAGGCGGCGTTTCGCCAGCAATACCCTGCGAAACAGGTCGATCTCTCTGGACCTCATGCTGCTCGTTTCCTTTGCCATGGGATGCCGAAACCCTCCCCAAAAAGCAACACAGTATAGAGTCGATTTCGGAGAATGTCAAGCGAGCCGGTGGCCCCCGAAAAGAAAATCCCGCAGCCGTGTTCAAAGGGTCCGCCGCCATGTTGCGCTGCCGCAATGAACTGCTATCGGCCAGTCGCCGTCAAACCTGAAGCGAAATGTGGCCGACCCGTGGGCCGGGCGTGGGGTTGGGGGCCTCTGCGGCTTTTTGGGGTACTGCATCAGTTATAGGGGATGTGGCACGGCTGGCTTGTCCAGCCGTGGCGAAGATTCGTGACGCTCCCCACGGCTGGGCAAGCCAGCCGTGCCACATCAGCCACCGAGACTGACGCACTACCTTTTTGGGGCCTAAACACTTGACAGTTTCGTATTTTGGGTCTATTCTCTCTTGTAGGTGCGCGGGTGGTGGAACTGGCAGACACGCCAGCTTGAGGTGCTGGTGGCTACAAAACGGCCTTGCAGGTTCAAATCCTGTCCCGCGCACCAAAATTTTTGAGCGCACCCGGCCCCAGGCGACAGCCCGGGGCCTTTTCGTCGGCATTCCAGGGCGGAGTACCCCCTCATCGGCCGCGCGCCACCTGCACGGCCGCAACCTGTTCAAACGCGTATCGCCGTGGTATATAAGAGTCGGTGACAACGCAAAGGGCGTGACGATGGACCGAAGGGTGTGCCTGTGGGCGATCGGTGTCGCGGTCGCGTCCGTGCTGCTGGCCGGTTGCGGCGGCGAGCCGGCCGGGGAGTCGCCCCTGCGGTGCTACGTCGGTGGCACGATGCGCCCCGCCATGGAAGAACTTGCCAAGGCGTGGGAAGCCCAGGGCGGCTGCCGCATCGAACTCGATTTCGGCGACTCAGGCGCCGGCCTCATCAAGGCCGAGACCACGGGCCGCGGCGACCTCTACGTTGCGCACGACCCGTTCCACGCCGCCGTCGAGCGCAAGGGCCTCAGCCAGGGCGGCTGGGTCTGCGCCACGCTGGAGCCCGTGATCGCGGTCCCGAAGGGGAACCCTAAAGGCATCCACGGCTTGCGCGACCTCGGGCGGCCGGGCCAGCGGCTGGTCTTGACGGACGCCACCTACAGCACCGCCGGCCACCTCGTGACCCTGATGCTGAAGAGGGCGGGCGTGACGGAGGCCGTCGAGAAGAACGTCGTCTCGCAGACGCGGATGGGCGGCGAGGCGGCCAATGCCGTCATCCTCGGCCACGCCGACGCGGCCATCGCATGGAACGCCGTCGTCCGCCTCCGGAGCGACCGACTGGACGCCGTGCCGATCGAGCCGGAGTTGCTGCCGCAGCCCGGCGTCGACGCCGTGACGAGCCCGACGTTCGGACACATCGACATGGGGGCGATCAAGGTTACGATCGACGTGCTGAAGAGCAGCGTGCGTCCGGCGCTGGCGCGGGAGTTTGCGGAGTACTGCGCGTCGCAGGAGGCCCGGGAGGTCTGGCAGCGGCTGGGCTACTCGCCTCCGCCGCCGGGGCCGCGAGCGCTGGGCGGTGACGCGGCGCCTGCCGCGGGCGGCCCCGAAAAACCGCGGGCGGCGATTTTCCTTTATGTGGGGGCGGGCCTCAAGCCCGCCATGGACGAACTGGCCGAGGCATTCCGCGCGAAGACCGCCGCGCGCGTCGAATGCGACTATGGCGGCAGCGGCATGCTCGTCTCGCGCCTGCGGCTTTCGCAGCGCGGCGACGTCTTCATGCCCGGCGAGCGATGGTACGTCAACATGGCCGCCGAGGACGGCCTCGTCGCGTCGCAGAAGGACGTCTGCTACTTCATCCCCACGATCCTGGTTCAGAAGGGAAACCCGAAGCAGATCAAAACGCTGGCCGACCTCGTGCGGCCGGGCATCCGCCTGGGCCTTGGCAACCCCAAGGCGTGCCAGGTCGGCCGGGCCAGCGAGCAGATCTTCGCCAAGAACGGCATCGCGAAAGAGGCCGTGGCGAAGAACGTGGTGTTCCAGTCGGTTACGGTCAACGAACTTGGCATCCAGGTGACGATGGGGCAACTGGACGCCGCCATCGTCTGGGACGCGACGGCCGCTTACTACGCCGAGAAGGCCGGCGCGGTCGCGATTCCGCTGCCGCAGAACGAGGTCTGCAATGTGACGGCGGCCGTCCTGAAGTGTTCCGCGCAGCCGGCCGCGGCCCGGGCGTTCGTCGATTTTCTCGTGAGCCCTGACGGGCAGGCGATCTTCCGCAAGCACAAGTACGCCACCGAGCCGCCGAAGTAGACGCCGGGTGGCATGCCCAGGCAAAGGCGGCCTGGGCATGCCACCCGCAGAGCGGGCTGTGTGAAAGGGGAATGGGAATGTCAACCGTTGCCGGCCCGCGCGTCAATTGGGTGTCCGTGGCGACGGTTGCCTTTCTGGCGGTGTTTGTGCTGGCGGTGCTTGCGCTGGTGGCGGCGGACCTGTGGTTCACGGACGCCGACTCGATGCGGAAGGTCCTGGCGAGCGAGGAAATCCGCCATGCCGTGCGCCTCAGCCTCCTGACGACCGCCATTTCGCTGGTCCTCGTGATCGTCTTCGCGGTCCCGGTCGGCTACGCGCTCAGCCGCTACCGGTTTCCGGGGAGCGTTGTGCTGGACGCGTTCGTTGACCTTCCGATCGTGATGCCGCCGGTGATCCTGGGCGTGTCGCTTCTCGTCTTTTTCCGGACGCCCGTGGGGCGGTGGATCGAAAGCGTCGAGTGGCTGCGGTTCGTCTACACCGTCAAAGGCATCGTCCTGTGCCAGTTCTTCATGTCGGCGTCGCTGGGCATCCGCGCGTCCAAGGCGGCGTTCGATGCGGCCGATCAGCGGCTGGAGCGGCTGGCCCTGACCCTGGGTTGCACGCACGGCCAGGCATTCCGGCTGATCGCACTGCCGATGGCGCGCAACGGCATCGCGGCCGGGGTGGTGATGGCCTGGGCCAGGGCGGTGGGCGTGTTCGGGCCGCTCCTCATCTTTGTGGGGGCCGTCCCGATGAAGACCGAGGTCATGCCGACGGTCGTGTACCTGGAGATTTCTATCGGCCACATCGAGCCCGCGCTGGCGGTGGCCATGCTCATGCTGGCGATGGCGATGGTGACCCTTGTGCTGCTTCACTGGCTCGGCGCCGGGCGGCGGCGGTGGTGGGCGTCGTGAACCATGCTTAAGATCAAGAACCTGGCGTTTCAGGCGGGCGACTTCCGCATCGAGGTTGCAGACCTGGCGGTCGCGGCCGGGGAATACTTCGTCCTCCTCGGCCCGAACGGCTCAGGCAAGACGCTGCTCCTCGCGTGCCTTTGCGGCCTGCTGCGGGCCGAGCGCGGCAGCATCGTGGTGGCCGGACAGGATGTGACGCACCTGGAGCCGCGCCGCCGACAGATCGGCTACGTGCCGCAGGACTACGGCCTTTTCCCGCACATGGACGTGGCGCGGAACATCACGTTTGCCTTGCGGGTGCGCGGCGTAGCGCACGAGGCGGCGCTGGAGCGGCTGACGCCCCTCGTGGACCTGCTGGACCTGCGGAGGCTCCTGGCGCACTGGCCGCTGACCCTGAGCGGCGGCGAGCGGCAGAAGGTGGCCCTGGCACGGGCACTGGCCATTCAGCCGGCGATCCTCCTGCTGGACGAGCCCGTCAGCGCGCTGGACTGGCCG
The DNA here is from genome assembly GCA_026386995.1 of Planctomycetota bacterium. The sequence continues at coordinate 12,491 of JAPLMO010000062.1, forward strand.
ACGCGGGCCGAGGTGCTGGAGCAACTCCGCCGCGTGCAGCAGGAACTCGCCGTGATGACGATTCACGTCTGCCACAGCCCCGACGAGGCGAAGGCGGTGGCCGACCGGGCGGGCGTGATGATCGGCGGGCACATCGTTCAGGCCGGGCGGCTGGAGGAACTCGTCGCGAGGCCGATGAACGAGGAAGTATCGCGGCTCCTGAGGCCTGTGTCGCGTCCGCAAGGCGGAAAAAGAGAATGTTGAATGTTCAATGCTGAACGTTGAAGTTTCAAGTCCGCCATTGGCACTTGAACAGTGAGCATTCAACATCGAAAATTGCCGTTGCCGTTAATACTACAACGCTACTTGGCGCGGCGGGTACGGAGACCCGCCGTGCGTTTATCGCTAACCCTGAACCTTGAACTTGAAACTTTGAACTGCTGTCAGACTTCCATGATCTCGGCCGTCTTGTGCTTCAGGGCCTCGTCGATGGCCTTCTCGTGCTCGTGGACCATGTCGGTTGCGTCATCGCGGGCCTTCTGGGCGTCGTCTTCGCTGAGGGCCTTGGCCTTCTCCTCGGCGTCGACATGCTTGATGGAGTCTCGCCGGATGTTGCGCAGCGACACCTTTGTCTCCTCGGCCATTTCCTTGATCTGGTGGACGATCTGTTTGCGGCGCTCTTCCGACAGGGGCGGAATGGCCAGCCGGATGACCTTGCCCTCGACCATCGGCGTAATGCCGAGGTCGGAGGCCTGAATGCCCTTGGAGATGTCGCCGATCGAGCCGGGGTCGTAAGGCTTGATGACGATCATCAGCGGGTCGGGCACGGTGATGGTGGCCAGTTGCCGGAGTTCCGTGGGGCTGCCGTAGTAGTCCACCCTCAGGTGCTCCACGAGGCCGGCCGAGGCCCGCCCGGTACGCACCGTGCGGTACTGCTGCCGGAGGTGCTCCACGGCCTTGTCCATCTTGTCTTCGGATTCCAACAGGATATCTTCGGCTGCCACGGCTAGTCTCCGATACGGGTCCCGATTTCTTCGCCGGCTACCACGCGACGGATGTTGCCCTCGCGTTTCAGGTTGAACACGATGATCGGAATGTGGTTGTCCTTGCAGAGGGTGATGGCGGCCACGTCGAGGATTTTCAGGCCCTGCTGGATCACGTCGTCGTACTTCAGGTGGGTGTACCGGAGGGCCTTGGGGTTCTTGACGGGATCGTCGGAATAAACGCCGTCGACCTTGGTGGCCTTAAGCAGCACTTTGGCCCCCAGTTCGTTTGCCCGCAGGGCCGCGCAGGTGTCGGTGGTGAAGAAGGGGTTCCCCGTGCCGCCGGCGAGGATGACGACGCGGCCCTTCTCCAGGTGTCGGATGGCGCGGCGTCGGATGAAGGGCTCGGCCACATCCTTCATTTCGATGGCGCACTGGACGCGCGTGTCGACGCCCAGGGATTCCATGCAATCTTGGAGGGCCAGGGCGTTGATGACCGTGGCGACCATGCCCATGTAATCTGCCGCAGCGCGGTTGACGCCGCCGGTCTGGGCGAACTGGTATCCGCGGATGAAGTTGCCGCCGCCGACGACGATCGCCAGTTCGCAACTGGTCTCGACGACTTCCTTGACCTGGCGGGCGATGGTGCGGACTTCTTCGGGATCGAGGCCGAAGGCGCCAGGCTTGCAAAAACCTTCCCCGCTGACCTTCAAGAGGACGCGCTTGTAGGCGCAGGCGGCCATCGGTTCCCCCGGGCTATTCGGTTGCGGTCTCACCGACCTCGAATCGGGCGAAGCGGCGGATGACGATGTTCTCGCCGGTCTTCTGGATGAGTTCCGTCAGGACGTCCTTGACGGATCGCTGGTCGTCCTTGACGAACGGCTGCTCCAGCAGGACGCGGTCGGCGTACCACTTGTTAAGTTTGCCCTCGACGATCTTCTCGACGATGTTCTCGGGCTTCTTGCCGGTGATCTGCTCGCGGGCGATGCGCTTCTCGGTCTCGACGAGGGCGGCCGGGATCTCCTCGCGCCGCACGGCCGTCGGATTGACGGCGCAGATGTGCAGGCACATGTCGGCGAGGAACGCCTGGAACTGCTCGTTCTTGGCGACGAAGTCGGTCTCGCAGTTGACCTCCAGCAGGACGCCGACGCGGCCGTTGTGATGGATGTAAGATGCGATGCGGCCCTGGGCGGTGGCGCGGCCGGATTTTTTCTCGGCGGTCGCCAGGCCCTTCTTGCGGAGAACCTCGACGGCCTTGTCGGCGTCGCCGCCGGACTCTTCCAGGGCCTTCTTGCATTCCATCATGCCCTGGCCGGTGCGTTCCCTGAGTTTGCGTACCTCTTCGGCGGTGATAGCCATTACGGTTGCTCCCCTAAGGATGAATTGCGGATTGCGGATTTCGGATTGCGGATTGAACGACGAAAAAGAACGCTTCCCGGCGTGCGCCTGGTCCGGTCGCGCCGAGAGCAACCCCTTGTTTGTTGCGCCTCACTGCTGACTCCATCTGTGGCTACGGATTAGACGGCGTGCCGGCGTCGCCCGACGTTGCGTTGGAGTCGCCGGTTTCCTGGATGCCCGGATGCGGCTTGGGCAGGGGCATCTCGATGGCCGGCTTCTGCGTTTCGGCCTCGCCCTGGGCGCCATACTTTGTGGTTGCGCGGGCCCGGGGCCGGCTGAGCGCCCGCGTGAGCGCCTGGCCCTCGCCATCGATGGCGGCGCGGGCGGCGCGGTTGGCCATGCCTTCGGCCACGGCGTCGGCCAGGTGCTTCACGACGATCTCGATGGCACGCATGGCGTCGTCGTTGCCGGGAATGACTATGCTGACGTCGTCGGGGTTGGCCTCGGTGTCGGCCAGGGCCACGATCGGGATCCCGAGTTTCTGGGCTTCGCGGACGGCGTTCTTCTCGCGGACCGGGTCGACGATTACCATGGCCCCCGGCATGTGCTCCATGGTCCGGAGGCCGTCGAGGTTCCGCTTCATCTTGCGGTGCTCGCGCTGCAGGTTGGACTGCATCTTCTTGGACATCGCGTTGATGGCCCCGCTGGTGACCTGCTCGTCAAGTTCTTCCAGGTGCGACAGCCGGGACCGGATGGTCCGGAAGTTCGTAAACGTGCCGCCCAGCCACCGGTAACTGACGTAGGGCATGGCGCAGCGCTTGGCTTCCTGTTCGATGGCGGCCCGGGCCTGCCGCTTGGTGCCGACGAAGATGACGTCTTTGCCCTCGGCGACCAGTTTGGTCAGGAATTTCTTGGCGCGGATGATCCCCTTGACCGTTTCCTTCAGGTCGATGATGTGGATGAAGTTGCGCTTGCCGTAGATGTAAGGCGCCATCTTCGGGTTCCAGCGGCTCGCCGGATGCCCGAAATGGATGCCGGCCTCGATCAGTTCCTGTACTTGCAAAGTCGCCAAAGGCACTTCTCCTGAAGTCAGTTCCGCGCGTACGCGCTATGTCCCCTGCAGTCAGAAGCATGAAGCATATTCGTTCGGACCCCTGCTGTCAAGCACTAAGAAACTAAGCACTAAGAAACTAAGCCTGGCGGCGGCGTTGAGAGTGGTGCGGGGAGCGATGCGGCGGCTCGGTGTGGCGCGAGCCGCGGGAGGGCTGCACCGTCAGTTGCGACTTGCCGTCCGGGACCGCTACGTACGCCACCGGCCGAAAGAGGCGCGCTATTGGCCTCGAAAGAAGAACGCGCATCCGCCCGGTGCGGCGAAAATCCGCATGGCCACGCACGCGGAAAGGCTGATGGCACAGGATCTCCGCTCATGCCTCGACCCGAATTAGTTAACAGCGTTGCATGCCACCCTCGTAACTGACGCACTACAATGCGCCGAGTTGGCGCGGCGGGTACGGAGACCCGCCGCGCAAAGCAGCATTGTAGTATTAACCCGAGAATTGGGCGTTGAGAATTCGGCATTGACCACTCTCGGGCCAAAAAAATAGAGGCGGGGGTGAGGGGCCCCGCCTCTGGGTCGGCAAAAGAGGTTTGTACTTTTGCCGGGACTCGTTGTGAAGACAGTTCAAAGTTCCAAGTTCAAAGTTACAGGTTCAAGGTTCCAAGTCCGCGGTTCAACGGCATCAAAACCCCGGCAGCCGCTGACGGTCCGGATGGTTCCGGTGCGCGTCCAGGAATCCCTCGAGTTTGCGGCTGCGGACCGGGTGCTGCAACTTGCGGATCGCCTTGGCCTCGATCTGCCGGACGCGTTCGCGCGTGACGCGGAAGATGCGGCCGACCTCTTCCAGGGTGTACGTCTGTCCGTCGCCGATGCCGTAGCGGAGTTTGATGATCTCGCGCTCGCGGTAGGTCAGCGTCTTCAGGACGTGGTCGATCTTGTTCTTGAGCATCTCCTGAGTGGCGGCCGTGACCGGCGACTCGGCGGTCTCGTCTTCGATGAAGTCGCCGAAGTACGAATCCTCGCTCTCGCCCACGGGCCGGTCGAGGCTGATGGGGTGGCGGCTGATTTTCATGACGCGCCGCACCTCGGGAACCGGCAGTTTCGCCTCGGCCGCCATCTCCTCCAGCGTGGGCTCGCGGCCGGTCTCCTGGAGGAACCGCTTGGCGATGTTCCGCAGTTTCGACATCGTCTCGATCATGTGGACCGGGATGCGGATCGTGCGGGCCTGGTCGGCGATGGCCCGCGTGATGGCCTGCCGGATCCACCACGTCGCGTACGTCGAGAACTTGTAGCCCCGGCGGTACTCGTACTTGTCGACCGCCCGCATGAGGCCCGTGTTGCCTTCCTGGATGAGGTCCAGGAACGAAAGGCCGCGGTTACGGTACTTCTTGGCGATCGAGACGACCAGGCGCAGGTTGCCGCCGGAGAGTTTCCGCTTGGCCTCTTCGTATTCGCCGAAGCAGCGCTGGATGCTCTGGATGCGGCCGGCCAGGTCGGGGGCGCTTTCTCCGACGAGCCGCTCGAAGCCTTCGAGTTCATCGCGGAGGGCCTCGGCCTCGGCGGCGTCGTCGCGGCTGTCGGCCAGTTCGTCCAGGCGGCGCAGGATCTCCTGCTCCTTCAGGTGGATCGCCACCAATTTCTTCATGATGGACTGGATCCTGGAGGTCCTGAGCGAGAGTTCCTCCAGCAGGATGACGCACTTCTGGCGCCGCGTCAGCATCCGCTTCTGGAGCGCCTCGCGGTCGCCTTCGCTTTTGCGCGAGGCGGTGAGGTCTTCGTAGTCGCGCCGGTTGGCCTCCAGCAGTTTCTCGGCGGTCGTCAGGTTCTCCGGCGCGCGGCGGATGATCGTCGTCTTGGCGAGGTTTTCCGAGACGCAGATTTTCATCGTGCGGTCGAAGGGCAGTTCGCCCGACTCCACCTGCCGCAGGACGTCGATGGCCGCGCCGATCGCCAGGTCGCTGGCGAGCACCTGGCGGCGGAACTGTTTGCGCGTCAGTTCGATGCGCTTGGCCAGCGAGATCTCCTCGTTGCGCTTCAGCAGGGGGATCTCGCCCATCTGCGTCAGGTACATCCGCACCGGGTCGTCGATGCGCTTTTGCGTCTCGGCGTCGGTCGGGGCGGTAAAGACGCTGGCCCGGCGGGTGGCCTCGTCGGCTTCCCAGGCGGCCTCGGCTTCCTCGGGGGTCTGGGCGGCCTTTTCGCGCGCGGCCTGCTCGGCCTCGTCGATGACCGCGACGCCCATTTCGTCGAGCGTCACGAGGATGCGGTCCAGGCGGTCCGGACTGACGAGGTCGTCGGGCAGACGCGCCTCGACCTCGTCGTAGGTCAGATAGCCCCGCTGGCGTCCCTGCTCGACCAGCGCGGAGATCTGCTCTTCGTCCGTCAGTTTGGTTTTTCTTTTGGTGTCAGCCATTGTTTCCTCGAACTTCGCGTAGTTCCTATTGACTACGCCCCAGCATCATGTTTGCGAACCATCCCTCTGTTAGAAGGTCGGGCCAGTAAACCCCCTTGGTCGCTTACGCCGTTCATCCTGATAAGCACTAAGCGCATCTGTGCTACTACCAGAGTTCTCCTTGGCGGCCCGTCTATGGGGGGCCAGTTTCTCCTCTTCCTCGATATCCGTAATGCGCGTTATCGCGTCCACGAGCATCAACACCAGAGGCCCCGGTCCCGTATCGGCCGGGTCGCGCACCTGGCTCGGGCGCTCGCCCCGTTCAAACAGGTCCACGGCCAGGCTAGCCAGGTCGGGCTCCTCCAGCCGCAGGACGATGCTCTCGATGTCGCCGTCCTGGCGCACCGGGTTGCCCGCAATCGCCTCGTACAGCCGGCGAAAAGCCGCGTCGGCGATGCGGTCGGGCGGCAACACCTTCATGACCGCCTCCGTGCGCGACGGCCGGCACACGAGTACCGTCAGGATATCTCGCTCGGCCACCCACCGGCGCAGTGTCGCGGCGTCAGGCAGGCCGGCGCCCTTTTCCGTTCCGGCCGCCGACCGGCCGACCGGCCGGCGTATCCGCGAAAACTCGGCCCGTAGCGTTTCCTCCGGGATGCCGAGCACGCGGCTCATGTGTCCCAGAATGAGGTCACGCTGGAGCCTAAGATCTTCCCGCGCCAGCACGGGCGCCTTGGCGATGCTGCCGAGCATTGCCTCCAGCGCCCGCCGCTGCGCCGCCGGGCTGGAGGCCGCATCGTACTCCTTGGCGACTCCGGCCCACTTGTACGCGAAGGCGTCTTGCGCCTCGGCCAGCAGACGCCGGAAGGGTTCCGCCCCCTCGGCGCGGCAGAAGTCGTAGGGGTCCTTCCCCGACGGAACGACCGCTATGCTAATCTTGACGTCTCCCGCGAGAAAAAGTTCCAACCCTTTATCGGCGGCACGCTGGCCCGCCAGGTCCGAGTCGAATACCAGGATGGCCTCGTCGGCGTACCGCTTCAGCACCCGCACGTGCTCTTCCGTCAGGGCCGTGCCGAGCGTCGCGACGACGTTCTGGACGCCCACCTGGTGCGGCATGACGACGTCGAAGTAGCCTTCGACGACGACCACCTGCCGCGCGGCGTCGATCGCCTGCCGGGCCTGGGCCAGGCCGTACAGCGATTCTCCCTTGTGAAAGATCGCAGTCTCCGGCGAGTTCAGGTACTTGGGCTGTTCGTCGCCCATCGCCCGACCGCCGAAACCTATTGGCCGGTTCAGCGTGTCCAGGATCGGAAAGATGACCCGGCCGCGAAACCGATCGTAATATCCGGCCCCGTCCTCACGCTTGATGACGAGGCCGGCGCTCTCCAGCAAATCGACGGTGATTCCGTCGCGCTCGGCAGCACGCAGAAGGTTGTCCCAACCTTGCGGCGCGTAGCCGATACGAAACCGCGCGATCGACTCAGGCCCAATGGCGCGGCTTTCGAGGTACTCTCTGCCCGGCGCCCCAGCGGAAGGGTGCTTCAATCCCGTCTCAAACCGCTGTGCCGCCCACTCCAGTACATCGCGGACTTGGCGGCGAACACCCGCGCCTTTTTCCGACTGGACGCGGTCGCCAAGGTCGATGCCGGCCCGTTCGGCCAACATCCGCACGGCCTCGGGAAACGTCAGGTTCTCCTTGGCCATGACAAAATTAAAGACGCTGCCTCCGCGGCCGCATCCGAAACACTTGAAAATCTGCTTACTCGGATTGACGTTGAACGAGGGAGTCTTTTCGGCGTGGAACGGGCACAGCGCCTTGAATTCCTTCCCAGCGCGTTTCAGAGGGAAGTATTGCGACACCACTTCGACGATGTCGTTGGCGCGCGCGATTTCGTCCAGTATTTCGTCCGAATAGAGTCCCGACAAATCCGCAACCCGGCCCCTCACAACCTTGTTTCTACGGCCGAGAACGTTCAACCTCGGTAGGCCAGTATAGACCATAAATGGCCTCTAGTCAAGTAAAGTGGTCTTGAAAAATGGGAGTGCCGGGGGTTGAAGCCCCCACCGGAGGCCACAATAGGCCGGGAGTCTCGGCCCAGGGACCACAATCTGAAGGATAAGTGAAACCCCGTATTTCACCTTAAGGGCTCCCCCTTATCCTGGCCCCACGGGGCACCTTGCGCTGTGCGAAGAGCCGTGTGCGGTGCGAAATGGTTGACCGCGGGCGTATTTGGCAGTAGTATGCCTCGTTTATGACGCGTGCCGTGGTCATAGTCTGCCCGCCGCGACGGGCTTTTGCGTGATCGCTACGCCCCGCATTAGCGGGTGTGGCACGGCTGGCTTGTCCAGCCGTGGTGGATGGCCCGTAGCGTTTTCCACGGCTGGACAAGCCAGCCGTGCCACGCGATGGTGCGGGCGCTAAACACGTACTTTGCGTGACCATGTGCGCCGGCGTCTGTCAGCGGCAAAGGAGCCACAATGGCCGTCGAGCAGGACCTCATGGAAAAGATCGTCTCCCTGGCCAAGCGCCGGGGCTTCATTTACCCGTCGAGCGAGATTTACGGCGGCATCAACGGCTTCTGGGACTACGGCCCGCTGGGCGTGGAACTGAAGCGCAACATCAAGGACGCGTGGTGGAACGATTTCGTCCGCTGCCCGCCCGCCGGCCCCGACGGCCGGCCCATCGAGATGGCCGGCCTCGATTGCTCGATTATCATGAACCCGAAAGTGTGGGAGGCCAGCGGCCACGTCGTCAACTTCAACGACCCCCTGGTCGACTGTATGCAGTGCAAGACCCGTTTCAGGGCGGACCACTTCTGGCGTTCCGAATTGGTTTCGGTCACTGAGGTTCCAGAGGTTGTCAGGGATGAGTTCTTTGAGTCTGTGGCTACCAAGAGAGGTCACGGGCCAATGTTTCTTGAATATGCGGGCTATGAATTGCAGCCCATCGTAAGGCGCGAATTGGACTCCAAGAAGGCCAAGGTCGTTACCAAGCCATGGGAGATTGGTGGGGGTGTTCAGTCTGGTGGGCCTCCTTCGCCACGAGCTTTTGTAATTGACGGCAACCGATACTACTTTGTCAACTCGGACAGAACCATTGCCCGAGATGGTGACAAGTGCCCCGCTTGCGGTGGTGCTCTTACCGAACCCCGCAAGTTTAACATGATGTTCAAGAGTCACGCGGGAGCCATGGAGGATTCCGCCTCCGAGGTGTATTTGCGCCCCGAAACCGCCCAGGGCATTTTCTGCAACTTCAAGAACGTCTGCGACACGACCCGCGTCAAGGTGCCCTTCGGCATCGCCCAGATAGGCAAGGCGTTCCGTAACGAGATCAATCCCCGCAACTCCATCTTCCGCTCGCGCGAGTTCGAGCAGATGGAGATCGAGTTCTTCTGCCACCCGGGCCAGGCCGACCAGTGGTACACGTGGTGGCGCGATACGCGGTATGCCTGGTACACGGGGCTGGGCCTTAAGTCGTCGAAACTGCGCCTGCGCGACCACGAGAAGGAAGAACTCGCCCACTACGCCCGCGCGTGCGCCGACGTGGAGTACGAGTTCCCCTTCGGCGTGGCGGAACTGGAGGGCATCGCCAACCGGACCGACTTCGACCTGAAGGCTCACCAGAATCACCCGAATTGTCTGGTCAAAGATCTGAGTTACTTCGACGATGAGACCAAGGAGCGCTTCGTCCCGTACGTCATCGAGCCTTCCGGCGGCTGCGACCGCGCCACCCTTGCATTCCTCTGCGAGGCGTATTGCGAGGACGAGGCCCCCGATGAGAAGGGGGCGATGCAGAAGCGCACGGTCCTCAGGCTCCACCCGCGCCTAGCGCCGATCAAGGTGGCGATCTTCCCCCTGGTCAAGAAAGAGGGCATGCCCGAGAAGGCGATGGAACTCTATATCGCCCTCCGCCCGCACATGACCGCTGTGTACGACGAGAAGGGGGCCGTCGGCCGCCGCTACCGCCGTCAGGACGAGGCCGGCACGCCGTTCTGCCTCACCGTAGACGGCCAGACCCGCGAAGACGGCACCGTGACGATCCGCGACCGCGACTCGATGAAACAGGACCGCATCCCCGGTGACCCCGCGCGGCTGCTGGCGTACATCCAGGAGCACCTGAAGCGGTAAGGAAGTTCAAAGTTCAAGGTTCAAAGTGAGGCTATGCGCGCTGGCGGATTCGTGCGCCGGTTTTCATTCTGCATTCTCTATTCTTCCTTCCCCTGGGTCCGATAATCTCTCGAACGCCCGCCTTTTTGCCTCAAGGGTACTACCGGTTGGGGCCGATGTTAAATTGGAGCGTAGATAACGCGCACGCAGTGTGGCGCGAGGGAGAGCCTCTGTCGGCGAGGGCGGGGGCAGGGAGGTTGGTGGGTGCACCGCATCTTGATCCTGGCGGCCGTGGCGGCGGGCAGCCTTGCGATGGGCTGCTCACCGGGCAACCAACGCGATGCCCATGCGGCTTTCGACGAAGGCTTTGCCGCATTCCAGGCAGGCCACTGGCAGCGGGCGTATGATGGGTTCACGCGTTACCTGCGTTCGGGTCCGGAGGTGGCGTCGCGCGGCGAGGTGTACTACTATCGCGGCGAGGCCCTGGTGCACCTGAGGCGCCGCGACGAGGCTATGGCCGACTTCAAGCAGGCCCTGGCCTCCAAGCCGGGGCAGCCGATCCTGGACTTCGTCCGGGTCGCCATCGGCAACTTCTATTACGAGGAAGGCAACGATGCGAAGGCCCTCGAATGGTACGACCAGGCCCTTCGCGACCGCGTGCCGGAGTTGCCGATGGACCAGTTGTCTCTGCGTGCGGGCGTCAGTTTGCAGCGCGTGGGCCGGTGGCAGGATGCCGATAAGTACTTCCAGCACCTGATAAATAATTTCCCGGCGACGGTCGCCGCGCAGGAGGCCCGCCGCCGGATTCACGCAACGGCGTTTGCCGTCCAGACGGGGGCCTTTACGACGGCGGCCGCCGCACAGCAGGAACTTGCGCGGCTGCGACAGAAGGGTTTCGACGGGCGGATCGTCCCGGCCAGCCGGCCCGGCCAGACGCTTCAGGCCGTGCAGGTCGGCCGCGCACGGACGTATGCCGAGGCCCAGGCCCTGGCCTCGCGGCTGATGGGCGCCGGGTTCTCGACCCTCATAGTGCCGTAGAATTTGGTCAACGTGGGGGTGCCACGGCTGCGCCTTGTGCAGCCGTGGTCGTTGGCAGGGATGCACGGCTGCGAACTGCGCAGCCGTGGCACTCGTCGGCGCGTCTTGCGAACGCGCAGGCAGGCGACTTTTAAGGAGTGTTACCGACCATGCGCCAGCACGATTATGAGAAAGAGTCGGCCCTTCGCGAGAAGGTGCGGACGGAACCCGGCAAGACCGAGGTCCACGCCGAACTGGGCGCGTGGCTGCTGCGCGCCGGGCGCCTCGCCCAGGCCCGGGAGGCCCTTCAGACGGGCCTGGGGCAGGCGACGCAAACGTCCCGCCTGCACCACCTGCTGGGCCTTGTCTTCGCGGGGGCCGGCGACCTGGACTCGGCCGTGCGGCATCTGGAGCGTGCGACTCGCCAGGAACCGGGGCGGTTCGACATCCTTCGGGACTTGGCGCTGGTCGAGGGCGCCGCGGGGCGCATGGTTGACTCTGTAGAGACGCTGCGCCAGGCCATCAGCCTGGGCGGCGAGGCTGCGGCCGCGGCCCTGACGCCGCTGCTGCGGGTGGGCGAAAAGGCGCTCCAGAAGCAGGGGGCGAAGATCGAGCGGCGACCGCCGCAACCCCCGCGCCGTGCGGCCCTCGTCGAACGGATGGTTTCGCGCGACCCGAGCGTGGCCGAGGCGCTGGTCGCCCGGCACATCGAACTCTCGGCCCCCGAGATGGAAACCCTTCGGGCGGCACGTCGAGCCCTCACGCGCCTGGCGTCGCAGAACCCGGCGTATCCGGACCTGTACTTCAGCCTGAGCCTGATTGCCGAGCAGTTGGGCGAAGTCGATCGCGCGATCGAGGCTGCCGAAAAGGCCATTACCATCAATCCACGCTACGTCGAGGCATGCCTCCTGGCCGTGCGCCTGTATGAGCGCAGCGGCCAGCGGGCTCGGGCGGCGGAGCAGTGCCAGAAGGCGTCGGAACTCCGCCCGCAGTGGCTCGACGTGCACCTGAGGCTGGGCCATCTCTTGCGCGAAGACGGCCGCCCGCACGAGGCGGCGGCCGCGTATCGCCGGGCACTGGAGGTCGACAAGCGCTGCAAGGAGGCCCGCCGCAGACTGGACGATATCGAGGCCGCCCTGGCGGTCGCTGGGCCTGGGCCTGCGGCCGGGGAAGGGGGCCGCCCATGAGTTACCTCCTGAGGCTCCTCGGCAAAGGCCTGTCCGGCGATGTCACGGGGTACCTGAGCAAGTTCCTGAAGCCCGGGTCGGACGCCACCGTGGAATCGCTTCAGCACGAGGTCCAGAAGCATCCGCAGCAGGCGGACCTTCACCTCGCGCTGGGCCTGAAGCAGATCGAGTTGGGCCGCCTGGCTGCTGCAAAGCAGGCCCTCGAAATCGCCCTTCGCCTGGACGGCCGGTTGGACGACGCGCGGGTGGCCTTGGCGGCGGTCGAGAGCGATCTTGGCAATGCGGCCGGCGGCGTGGCCATGCTGGAGGCGGTCGTGGCTCGCTCGGACCAGCCCGCAACGGTCCACTACGTCATCGGCCAACTTCACGAGCGGCAGGGGGCGATGGAGAAGGCGGCCGGCAGTTACCGGTCGGCCCTCGCCGTCGATGTCGGCTGCGTGCCGGCCCGCCAACGGCTCGCGGCACTGGAACTGGTGGCCGGGAACCTCGACGCGGCCGCCCACCATTACGCGACGCTTAAAGCCCAGGAGCCCGGAGACTTCGAGACGCGCATGAACCTGGCCTCGCTGCATGCCCGCCGGGGCGACACACGCAGCGCCATCACCGAGTACCAGGACGCCCTCCTGATCGAGCCCGACAACTGGGAGGCCCACTGCCGCCTGGCCGATTGCCTCGAGAACGAGGGCCTGCCAGAAAGCGCGCTGGAGGAAGTGCTCGGGGCGATCGATGCCCACCCCGATTACCCGGACCTGCACTACCGGGCCGCGCGGCTGCTGGCGGTGACGGGCGACATCGAGTCGGCCGATTACCACGTGCAGCAGGCCCTGGCGATCAACCCGCGATATCTGGACGCCCTCGTCCTGCGCGGGCGGCTGCTGGTCGAGTTGGGCCGGCCGCAGGAGGCCGTCCATTGCTACGAGCGCGCCGGCAAGGTCAACGACGGGTACCTGGAGGCCTACGCGGGGCTGGCGGTCGCGTATCGCCAGGCCGGCATGGAGCAGCAGGCCGACGAGGCGATCGACATGGCCACGCAGATCGCCCCAGGGTCGGCGCGGCTGTACCAGGAAATGTCGCGGCTGATGATGCGGCAGACGCTGTCGGCGGCGCTGGCGCAGGAACTGAAGGTGCCCGGTGCGGTCCTGGCGGCCGTCGTGGATGAACTCGACCCGGCCGAGGTGCTGGCCTCGGAATTGTGCGAGCACGGCCGCGCCGTCGCGGAGCATCCGGACTTTCCGGACTGCCGATACCGGTACGGCCTGCTCCTTAAGAGCGCGGGGCGCATCGAGGACGCGATCGAGCAATTCAAGGCGGCCGTGGCGATCAATCCGACCTACGTCAAGGCCCTGGTGAAACTGGGCCTTGCGGCGTGGGAGGCCGGACGCCTGGAAGACGCCACCAAGGCGCTGGAGAAGGCCGTTAACCTGAAGCCGGAATACGTGGACCTGCACTACCGCCTGGGCCTGGTGTACGCCGACCAGGGCCTCTGGCCGCTGGCCGTCGGGCAGTATCGCAAGGCCCTGACGCACCAGCCGGATGCGGAAGGCATCGAGGCGAGCCTTGATCTGGCCCTGGAGAACATGGGCCTGGTAGGCGAAGGAGTATCGCCTTTCGCCCCCGCCGCCAGCGGCCCGGCGGAGGCCGAGGTGTAGCGGCCCGGCGATGGGACAACGCCAATCGGAAAACCTGGAAACTCCGGCAACTCTGGCAAAGAAAAACCCGGCTTGTGTCCCCAGGTTTTCCAAAGGAACGTGGCCCATGTCCATGAATACGCCGATTGCAGCAGGGATACTCGTGCTGAGCACCATTATGGCGTCTTGTCAGCCTGCCGGCAGTGCCGCCACCAGTGGCACCGCCGCGCATCAACTGGAAGCAACCGACCGCGTAGTACGACGGATCAATGAAGCGAAGTTGCCAACGCGCGAGTATTGAAGTGGTGACAGGGACTGACACGGGTTCAAGCCTGGTAATGTACGGCACCCCATCCCGGCCCCAGCGGATTATCTGCTGCGTCACTGGAAGGCCAGAAAGATCGACCTCGAATCATGGATCAAGGAAGGCCGTCCAGGCGACTGAGCCCCGGGTCGCTACCGGGGTTTTCACTGGAAGAACTCGGCGGCCGGTTCCTGGCCCGCCGCTTGATTGCGGCCCATCATAACCCGGCCCTGCCACACCCGTCAACGCATACCCGGCGGAAAAAGAATTTGCATCGGCTGGTTTCGTGATGTATAGTTCTATCTGCTGAGGGCAGCCGGGCCGGGTCGCTAACGGGGGTTTGCGGCACAGCCCGTCCTCAGCAAAGACAATCCGAATTTGTAACGCTTGGGCGATTTCCGGGGAAGTGCCGGAGATCGCCCTTTTTCTTTGGGCACCAGCATGGCATGAAGGGGATTGGCGATGATCAGCGTAAGAGGCGTGACGAGGGCGGCGGTTGTGGCGGTGGTGTGTGTGTTTCTGGTCTCGGCCGCCGCGGCGGCGGTCGACATCCAGACCGTCCCCGTGGGCATTCCGGGGAATATGGGTGAACTGTCGGGCAGCGGAGCCGGTGGCTACGGCATAGACCGCATCTGCGGAGCGGTGGCCTACTCGTACAACATCGGCAAGTACGAGGTGACGGCCGGTCAGTACAAGGAGTTCCTCAACGCCGTGGCCAAGACCGACACCTACGGGCTGTACAACACGGACATGTCGAACACCGGCTACGGCAGCGGGATCACGCGGAGCGGTTCCTCGGGCAGTTACGACTACAGCGTGGACGCCAATTTCGTCAACCGGCCGGTGAACTACGTGAGTTTCTGGGACGCCTGCCGGTTCGCCAACTGGTTGCACAACGGTCAGGGCAACGGCAGCACCGAGACCGGCGCATACACCTTGACCAGCGACGGCATTGCGAACAACACGATTACCCGCAATGACGAATGGCAGTGGGCTGTGACCAGCGAGGATGAGTGGTATAAGGCGGCGTACCATAAGAACGATGGCGTGACGGGCAACTACTGGGATTATCCCACGAGCAGCAACACGGCCCCAGGGCAGGGCATGGCCGACGCCTCCGGCAACAACGCCAACTACTACGGCACCCCGTATCCTATCGATTCCGGCAAGTACACCACGGTCGCCGGCGAGTTCGAGAACTCCGACAGCCCTTACGGCACGTTCGACCAGGGCGGCAACGTGTGGGAGTGGAATGAGGCGATCATAAGCGGGTCCTATCGCGGCCTGCGGGGCGGGTCGTTCAGCAGCTACGACTACTACCTGCACGCGGCGGGTCGGTACAGCTTCTTCAACCCGTCGTTCGAGGACGGCAATGTCGGGTTCCGTGTCACGACCATCGCCGCCACCGATCGCACGTGGCTGGCGGCGGCTACGACCAGTGACTGGATGACCGACGGCAACTGGACCCCCAGCGGCGTCCCCGTCCCCGGCAACGAGGTCGTGTTCGATGCCAAGGGGGCGAATATGCCCAACCTGGGGGCCGCTGGCTCGGCCAAGTCGATTGCGTTCAAGACCGGCGACTGGACGATCAGCCAGTCGGGCGGCAGCCAGACGCTGACGGTCGCCACCGGTAACATCACGAGCATCGGCGGTGCGGGCACGACCAACACGATTCAGCCGCAGGTTCAGATCGGCGCCGGCGCCACGGCGGCCACGTTAGACATCAAGGGCGACGCGACGCACAACCTCGTTCTGACGGCCCCGCTCGACATCGGCAGCAAGACGCTCATTAAGAACGGCATCGGCACCCTGACCACGGCGGCCATCACGGCCGGCACGGTCAACGTTAACGCCGGCAGGCTCACAGTCAACTCGTCCATCAAGAACGCCAGCCTCATCTACATCGGCGCGGGCAGCAAACTGGCGACCAGCGCGACGGTCCGGTCGACCAACGTCACGGCGGCCCTCAACATTGAGGGCGGCAGTACGCCGACCGGTACGCTGGACCTGAACGACGGCCTGTTGGCGATCAACTACACCGGCGACAGCCCCATTGACACCGTGCGGGCGCAGATCGTGTCCGCATACAACGCGACGGGCGGCGGTGACTGGGGCGGCCCTGGCATCACCTCGGCGCTCCTGGCCGGCGGCTCGACCACCAACAGCATTGGTTACGCCTTTAACGGCGAATCGGCCGTGTGGTTCGACTCCGGCATCCCGTTCGGTGACACCACGGCTGTTGCCGCGAACGCGGTTCTTGTGCGGTACACGCTCATCGGCGACGTGAACCTCGACGGCATCGTAGACGACAGCGACATCTCGATCCTATCGAACAATTACGGCTTTACCGATATCAGTTGGGCCGACGGCGACGTCTACGGTTACGATGGGATCGTCAGCGACGACGATGTCGGGCTTCAAGCCAACAATTACGGTATGATGGTCGGTCAGTTGACGGGCGGGATCAGCGCGGTTCCCGAGCCGGCCACGCTCTCGCTGCTGGCCTTGGGCGGCCTTCTGGCGCTCTGTCGCCGCCGGTAGTTCACCGCGTTTCTGACGATCAGGCAGGCTTGCGGCCCTTGCGGTTCAACTCCGCAAGGGCCTTGCGTCCCGCGGAGGACGACGCGGGGGATAAACCCCCGCGCTACAATCTGAGAGCGGCCAACGCTTGAATTCTCGATCTCTGGACCCAAGTGGCGCTGCCGTGCTAGTGTAGTGCTTCACTCAGATGATATCTTATCCAGGGCGGCCGGGTGGCACGGCTGCGCTGTTTGCAGCCGTGCCACCGTTCGACGCAGAGCACGGCTGCAAACAACGCAGCCGTGGCACCCGATACCATAATGTGCGATAATTCTGAAGCACTACCAGGAGGGTGGGCGCCTGATGAGGACATTTCCCAAGCCGCGCGTGGTCGTCAGCAAGTGCCTGGAGTTCGCCCCGTGCCGCTACAACAGCGTGATGATCTCGGACGAGTGGGTCCGGCGCCTGAAGGGTCACGTGGACTTCCTGCCGGTCTGCCCGGAGATGGAGATCGGCCTGGGCTGCCCGCGCGAAGTGATCCGCATCGTGTCGGCCGCAAGGCAACGGCGCCTGGTCCAGCCCGCAACGGGCAGGGACCTGACGGAGGCGATGCAACGGTTCGCCGACACGTTTCCGGCGGGCGTGGGCGAGGTCGACGGGTTTATCCTGAAGAGCCGGTCCCCCTCATGCGGCATAAAGGACGTGAAGGTGTTCGCGGGCCCGGAGCACAAGACGCCGCAGGAGCGCGGCCGGGGGTTCTTCGGCGGCGCGGTGCTCGACCGATTTACGGACCTGCCTGTTGAAGACGAAGGCCGCCTCAGCAACTGCCGGCTGCGCGAGCACTTCTTCGCGCGGCTGTTTACGCTGGCCGCGTTTCGACGGGTGCGGGACGCGGGCCGGATGAAAGGCCTCGTCGCGTTCCAGGCGGCCAACAAGTGGCTTCTGATGGCCTGCCACCAGTCGGAACTGCGTATCATGGGCCGGATTGTGGCCAACCCCGCCGACCGTCCGCCGGCGGAGGTGCTGGCCGAATACGAGCCGCACCTGGCGCGGGCCATGGCGCGGCTGCCGCGCGCGAGCGGTGTCGTCAACGTCCTGATGCACGCGCTGGGCTACGTTTCAGACAATCTCTCCGCAGAGGAGAAGGCGTTCTTCCTCGACGTGCTTGAGAAGTACCGCGGCGGAACCGCCCCCCTGAGCGCGGCCACGACGCTCCTTAATGCCTGGGGCATCCGATTCCATGCGACCTACCTGCTGGAGCAGACCTTCCTGGAGCCGTACCCGGAACCGCTCGTCTCGATCAGCGATTCAGGGAAGGGCCGCGAGGGGTAAAAGCCTGGACCCGCTGCGGGTACGTGTTTATCGCCCGCGCCGCGGTGTGGCACGGTCGCCGTGGCGACCGAGTCGAAGACTCGCCGGGCCGAGGTCGCCGGGCAAAGGGGACAGTCCCCTTTTCGCAAAGGCGCGAAAAGGGTACAGCCCCCTTTGTCGCGGGGGCTTATAGCCTTTAGTAGCGAAATGTATCGCGTTCACTTTAGCATACCCTATCGGGACAGTGAGGATTCTCCGCCGACCCTTCCGGACGCCCGAAAATGCCGAGGGACATCTATGGAAGGACAGTGCGGAGTGCAGAATGCAGAATGCAGGGTGAAAAACTGAACAAAGGCCAGGAACTGCCTTGCGGCAATTCCGGGGGGCTGAAGTCTACGAGATGGGCAATCCGGGCAATTTGGGCGGGCCGGTCAGAAGGGCCGCTGTCGGAGCAACAAAAAACATTTCTTCGCGATTTGCCTTCGCTCACAATGTGAGTTATACTGCCCTGCGCCGTGCGCTCAGATCAAATCTCCTTCGGCCACCCCCAGGGGGTGGCGGTTCTGGGCGGTTGGATTTGGAGGCCTTGATGACAGTCAGGGCACCGACACATTTCTCTTTAAGTAGCGATAGGCGCACCCTGCGCGCTCGCAGGGGGGCGTTCAAACTATTTTCATGGAAAGAATGGAACCAGGGTCAGGTCTCGTCACGTCAAGGAGAGAATCATGTTTAGCCGAAACACGATGCGTCTGCTGGGCCTCTTGGTTGCCGCAATGCTGGGCCTGGTGCCGGCCACACCGGCGCAGGCGGTCAACGCCACATGGAACGGCACGATCGATGCCCAGTGGTCAGACGTTAATAACTGGGCTGGTCCACCGGCCTCTGTCCCCGGCACGGGCAACACCGCGACCTTCAACAACGTCGGCAATTCGAACGTCATACTCGACCTTGGTGGCGGCGTCACCATCCAGCAGGTCACTTTCGACACGGCCAGCGCCGCGGCTTACACCATCGGCAGTGGGGGGGTTGGCAGTCAGACGCTGTACTTCAATGCCGGCGGGGTGACCATGAACAGCAACGTGGCCAACAGCCAGTTGTTCAACGCCAACCTCGTCCTCGGCACCGCCGCTGGCAACCAAAACTACACCTTCACCAACAACAGCACCACCCAAAGCCTGACCTTTGCCGGCGGCATCAGCAGCACGACCACGGGCGACAAGACCCTCACGGTCAATACCAACACGGGCAACACCACCATCAGCGGTGCGATGACGAACGGCACCGGCAGGCTGATCCTCAAAAAGACCGGAGAAGGCACGCTCACCCTCTCCAATACCGGCAACAACTACACTGGCAACACGGAGATCAGCGGCGGCGCCGGTTCCGCGACCACGATTCGCACCACCGCCAGCAACGTGCTTTCCGACGCGTCCACGTTGGTTCTGAGTGGCGGCACCATCGATCTCAATGGCAACAGCGACACGGTCAACGGTACCGGTGGTAATGCAATCTTCTTCGGCGCGACGGCGACCAACCCCCTTATCGTATCCACGATTTCCACCGGCGCGGGAACCCTCACCCTTGGCGGAAACATCAACAATGACAGCGACGCGTACGGGACCAAGATCATCAGCGGCAACCTCAATCTCGGAGGCGCGACCCGGACCTTCAGCTATGCAGCGGACAGAGACTATCCGGTGAACGTAACGGCCAACATCTCCGGCACCTCGGCCGGCATTATCATCAACTCGGGCAGGTGGATTCTATCAGGCACCAACACCTATGACGGCAACACAACCCTCCAAGGAAGCCTTGGTCTTTCTATTGGCGTTGACCCGGTCGGCTCGGTCGGTTCGATCACCTCCAGCGCCAGCGGCACCGGCACCCTGGTCTTCGCCGGCGGCCGCATTTCCTCCGACGGCGCGACGCCCCGCACGATCCTCAACGCGGTCTCCTTCAGCGCCAGCGGTGCCGCCGGCATCGGCAATGCCACCAACAACGGCAAACTGACCTTCAGCGCCGGGGTGGATCTCGGAAGCACAAGCCACACGATAACCCTCAACAGCGACGCCCAGTTTGACGGGATCGTCAGCGGCGTTAATGGCAGGTTCACCAAGGCTGGAACGGGGACGCTCACCCTTACCAATACGGGCAACAGTTACAGCTCATCGAGCATGTTCACCGGCATCGCGACTGCCAGCGCCGGTACCATTCGCAGTGGCGCCAGCAACGTGTTTCCCGACGCTTCCAAGATGGGTCTGGGCGGCACCGGCACCATCGACCTTGCCGGCTATAGCGACACGGTCGCCGCTATCTTCTTAGACGTGGGCACGGCTGGGCAACTATCCACTTTGAGCACGGGCGTGGGGACGTTGACCCTCAACGGCAACATCGATTCAGACACCAACGCCTGGGGGAACCAACTCATCAGTGGCAACCTCAACCTCGGAGCCTCGACCCGGACCATTAGCATTGGAACTTCAGGCAATGCTGCGAAAATGTTGACCATTTTGGCCAACGTCACCGAAAACGCAACCGCCGGCATCACCTACAGCGGTACCAACACCACGCTCGTTCTCTCCGGAACGAACACCTACACTGGCGGGACGTCCGTCGCCGCCAGCGCCACCCTGATCTACTTGAACACGGCCGCCAAGCCCGGCACGGGAACCACGACGGTGGCGGCAGCCGCCACGTTGGGCCTTGGCGTCGGCGGCGCGGGCCTTTTCAGTTCCACGGACGTGGATAACCTTTTCATAGATAACCTCACCCTCGTCAGCATGAATGCGACATCCAACGTCGGCATCGACACCACCGCGGGCGATTTCGTTCATGCCAGCAACATCGCGCAGGTAGGCACCAAGGGACTGACCAAACTCGGCGCCAACAAGTTGACTCTCAGCGGCAACAACGCCTACACCGGCCCGACCCTGGTTGCCCAGGGCACGCTCGAACTCACCGGCAACAACAGCGCTCTGGCCGGTGCCACGACGGTGAATTCGGGAACCACGCTCAGCGTCATTACGGCCAGCAGTTTCCCCGCCGGAACACTGACCCTCACTGGCGGCACCCTGAACTACAGCGGTGCCGCTACCGCGATTGGCGGTGTCGCTTTCAGTGGCACCTCCACATTTGACATCGGCTCGAGCTCCGCCCTGTCCATCTCGAGCGGCACTTCCGGTAGCGGAAACCTGGTAAAAGCGGGCTCCGGCTCGCTCAGCATCGGCGTGCCGCTTCACACCGGCACGACCACCGTCAACGACGGCAACCTGGTCTTCACCGCGCCGCAAAAATACACCGGCGCGACTACCGTCAACACCGGGGGCACCTTGACCCTCAGCGGCGGCGACCATACCCTGGTGGTCAATAAGACCCTGACGCTCAGCGGCGGCACGCTGGACCTCAGCGCCAACAACCAGTACGTTGGCAACTTCACCGGGACAGGCGGCATCGTCACCGGCACCGGCGGCACGTTTACTACGAACGCGGCGAACGGAACCTACGCCGGAGCCATCCAGGGTTCGCTCAACTTTGTCAAGGCCGGGGCCAACACCCTCATCCTGACCAGCGACAACACCACCAGCGGCACGGTCAGCGTGATCGGCGGCGGACTCACACTCAAGGACAGCGGCGTGCTGTCCAGCGCGACGGGGGCGATCACCGTCAACGGCGCGACCCTGACCATCAACAACACGGGCACGGCCGACAACAGCAACCGCGTCGACAACAGCAAGGCCATCACCCTCAATGGCGGCACCATTACCTTCAACGGCCGCGCCTCAACCAACTCGACGGAGACCATTGGAGCGGTGACGGCCGATTCGGGATCCTTGATATTCAATGCGCCTATTGGCACCTCGGGAAGTGCTCAGTTGACGATGACCAGCCTGGCCCGCACTACCGGCGCTACGATCTTTTTCAACCAGGGCATGACGAACTTTGGGACGGCCGGCAACTCTTCTCGCATCCTTGCCAACACCACCAACAGCCCGCTCACCGGTAACCTTGCCCCGATTAACAGTGTCGTCCCGGGCGCTTTTTACATGGCGAACACCGATAACTATTACTTCGTGAACTACTCGACAACCCTGGGCTTTACCATAATGACGACGTACACCAACAACTTCAGCACTGCCGGTCCCACCGACAATGTCAACGCCGCCGGCACGATCGCCGCCAACCAGACCGTCAATTCAATGAAAGAAGGCGACCTCACCTTTACGAACGGGACCCCAACCGGCGGCGCTGACCTGCTGACGATAAATAGCGGCATGACGATTATGGGCAAGAGTATTTCGCGCGATTACAGCAGCGTGTGGGGCACCCCAACGCAACGCGGCCGCATGACTTCGGGAACGAATGAACTCATCATTTTCAAGCGAGACGCCAACATTACCCCGGACCCCATCGTCAATACCGTGATCGTCGACAAGAACGGAAGCACGGCGGTTGACCCGAGCGACAAGGTCAGCCTCATCATTCATTCCCAGCGACAAGACCGAGGCTACTATGTGCATCTGACCGCCCCCAACTTGTACAGCGGTGGGACGTTTGTTGACGTTGGACCTTTGAACGTCACCGCAGCAGGCCTCTCGCTCGACGCCACCAGTTCAGGCATTGTGACTATTCCGGCAGGCGGCCTGACCCTCAACAACAACACCCTGGTGGAAATGACTGGCTTCCAGGGCCAGATTGACCCGACCAACGTCGTGACCATCAACGGCGGCGGACAACTGAACCTGATGGGCACCAACACCCTGGCCGGGATCGTCTTCAACAGCAACGGCGGCACAGTCGTGCCGACAGTCACCCCGTACAACAGCATTACGGCGGGATCTTCTAATGCGTTGGCTAGCAGGTCGGGGACTGGCACGCTCAAACTCGACGCCATCTCCGGCTACATTACCTCCAACCCGACCAATGTCGCGGTGACTCCGCTTATCAACTCCGGCACCCTGGACCTCAACAACACGGCCACGCACGACATTACCGTCGCCGCCCTGCCCGAAGGCAACTTAGTGAACACCAACACCCCGCTGAACGGCCTGACCATCAGTTCCGTGATCCAAAGCGGCGGCTTCACCAAGAAGGGCGCGGGCGTCCTGAACCTGACGAGCGGCGGCAGCACCTTCGCCGGGCAGTTGACCGTGGAGGAGGGCGTGCTGAACATCGGCAACCAGATCAACAGCATTAGCGCCAACGGCCCCCTGGGCAACAGCGCCAACTCGGTCATCATGGGCGGCAGCGGCGGCAAGACCGGCGCCATCGAATACACCGGCGGCTCGAATTCGAGCACCAAGCCCTTCACAATGGCCACCGGCGGCACCGGCGCGTTCCAGGTCGATACGGCCGCAACGGTCCTGACCCTCAGCGCCCTGATCG
Organism: Planctomycetota bacterium; assembly: GCA_026386995.1. The sequence goes on from JAPLMO010000062.1 coordinate 35,696, forward strand.
ACGGCGACGGCGGCATGGCCAAGACCGGCCCCGGCACCCTGAGCCTCACCTACGACAACACCTACGCTGGTGATACGACCATCAGCGGGGGAACGCTCCGCATCAGCAATGCGTACCTGAATGATGCCGCGGCCGTGAAGATTAGCAGCGGCGCCAAGATGGACCTGGCTTTTGGCTCGTCGGCGTACGACATAGTGGCCGCGCTATGGCTTGGCGTCGACAGCATGGGCGCCGGGGACTATGATGCCGGCACCCCGATCTGGGGCTCGTACTTCACGGGTACCGGCGGCCTGAGGGTCGTCGGCGGCAGCGTCAGCACCATCCGCACGTGGCTGGAGGGGGCTGCGACCAGTGATTGGGGCGCGACGACCGGCAACTGGGACCTCGGCGTCCCCGGCCTCACCAACGAGGTCGTCTTCGATGCAAAGGGGGCGAATATGCCCAACCTGGCGGGCGCCGGCTCGGCCAAGTCGATTGAGTTCAAGACCGGCGTCTGGTCGATCAGCCAGTCTGACAGCGAGACGCTGTCGGTCGAGTCGGTTAACATCACGAGCGCCGGCGACCCTGGCACGACCAACACGATCGCGCCGCAGGTTCTGATCGGCGCCGGCGCCACGGCTGCCACATTCGACGTCAAGCAAAGCGAGACGCACACCCTGCTCCTGGGCACCCTGAACGTCGGCAGCAAGACGATCAACAAGGCCGGCATCGGCAACCTCATGGCCGGCAACGTGACGGCCAACGGCTTCCACGTGTTGGACGGCACGGCGACGATCCAGAGCATGACGGGCACCAGTCCGACGACCATCACGGTGACCGTTGAGTATGGCAAGAAGTTGACCGTCAACTCGTCTATCAAGAACGTCGGCAGCATCGACATCATCGGCGCGGGCAGCACGCTGGCGACCAGCGCGACGGTCCGGTCGACCAACGTCACATCGGCCCTCAACATCGAGGGCGGCAGTACGCCGACCGGCACGCTGGACCTGAACGACGGCCTGTTGGCGATCAACTACACGGGCGAAAGCCCCATTGACACCGTGCGGGCGCAGATCGTCTCCGCATACAACGCGACGGGCGGCGGCGACTGGGGCGGCCCTGGCATCACCTCGGCGTGGCTTGCCGGCGGCTCGACCACCAACCGCATCGGTTACGCCTATAACGGCGAATCGGCCGTGTGGTTCGACTCCGGCATCCCGTTCGGCGACACCACGGCTGTTGCCGCGAACTCGGTTCTGGTGCGGTA
>JAPLMO010000411.1 GCA_026386995.1 Planctomycetota bacterium
GCCGAAGACGCCCGTCACGAGGATGAGGAGTAGCGCGAAGAACTCCTTGGCCCGCTCCTCGACGTACCAACTGGCCAGCACGCCGGTGAAAATGATGATCGAGGTCAGAATGACCATGCCGACCGAGATGCCGTCCACGCCGACGTAATACTGAATGCCGAGCGACTGAAACCACGGCACGCGCTCAACCAGGTACAGTTTCGTGTAGAGCGCATCCTTCAGCGAGGCCATCTCGGGCGAGGCAGCCTGCCAGTACAGGTACGTCACGACGGCCGTCAGGACAAGGTGCGTCCCGGTGCCGAAGGCGGCGATCCAGCGGATGTTCCGCCACTGGCGCTTGGGCGTGAGGATCACCGCCATCGCCGTCAGCATCGGAAGCGCGATCAGCCAACTCACAATACCCATGAGGACACAACTCCTTACGACTGGTGCATTGCGGCCCAGAGCACCAGCAACACCAGCAAGAGGCCCCCGACGTACCAGAGGCCGTAGGTCTGCACCTGCCCGGTCTGCGTCTGCCGGAAGGTGGAGCCGAGGGCGCGGGCCGTCCAGGCGCTCAGGTTCACGCCGCCGTCAACGACGTTGCGGTCGAACCATGCGATGGGGCGCGAGACGTACTTGAAAATGATGTTGTGCGTGATGAAGAGGTAGACCTCGTCGATGTAGAACTTGCGCTTGATGGTCCGGTGCAGGCCGCCCAGGACTTCGGCCGCCCGCGCGGCTCGCTGGAGGTCCTTGCCGTAGAAGAACCATGCCAGGGCGATGCCGACCAGGCCCACGGCCGAGGCGGGAATCGCGACGGCAAGGTCCACGCCGTGGTGCTCCAGCGGCTCACCTATGCTGACGAACTCGGCCATCGGGACGAAGCCCGCGACGATGCTCGCCAGGCCCAGCACGGCCATCGGAATCCACATGACGGCGGGCGCCTCGTGGGCGTGCTCTGCGCCGTGGCTGTGATGCTTGCCCCAGAAGGTGACGAAGTAGATGCGGAACATGTAGAAGGCCGTCAGGCCCGCCACAAAGAGGGCGATGGCGAAGATGCCGTAGCGTCCCCCGCCCAGCGCCGCCGCCAGTATCTCGTCTTTCGAGAAGAACCCCGCCAGCGGGCAGACGCCCGCGATGGCCAGCGTCGCGATGAGAAAGAGGGCGTGCGTGATGGGCATCTTCTTGGCCAGGCCGCCCATCTCCCAGATGTCGTTGGTGTGCACGGCGTGGATGACCGCCCCGGCGCCCAGGAAGAGCAGGGCCTTGAAGAACGCATGCGTAAAGAGGTGGAACATGCCGGCCGTGTAGCCGAGCGGGTGGGCCATCGTGGTCACGCCCAGGGCCAGCATCATGTAGCCCAACTGGCTGAGCGTCGAGAACGCGAGGACCCGCTTGATGTCGTCCTGCGTGATGCCGATGAGGGCCGCAAACGCGCACGTGAACGCGCCGACGTAAACGACGACCATCAGGGCGTCGCTGCTGGCGGCAAAGGCCGGCATCAGCCGGGCCACCAGGTATACGCCCGCCACGACCATCGTTGCGGCGTGGATGAGGGCGGAGACCGGCGTCGGGCCTTCCATGGCGTCTGGCAGCCAGATGTGCAGCGGGAACATCGCGCTCTTGCCGGCGGCGCCCATGTAGACGAGGACCATCGCCAGCGTCAGCAGCGTGATGCCGCCCAGGCCGATGGTGATCGAGTTCAGGTGCGCCAGGACCGCGGGGCTGGTCAGGTACAAGAAGTCGAACGGCTGGAGGTTGGCGACGCCGCTGACGGCCGCGGCCTGCGGCGCGATGGCGGGGGCGCACTCCTGGAACACGCCGTAACCGTAGAAAGTGAGGATGAGGACGCCGATCAGGAAACCCAGGTCGGCGAACCGCGTAACGACGAAAGCCTTCTTCGATGCGGCCACGGCCGACGGGCGTTCATAGTAGAACCCGATAAGGAGGAAACTCGAGACGCCCACCAGTTCCCAGCAGACGTACATCTGGATGATGTTCGGGGCGACCACCAGGCCCAGCATGCTCGCCGTGAAGAGGCTCATGAACGTGAAGTACCGCCCGTAGCCGCGGTCGCCCGCCATGTAGCCGATGCTGTAGAGGTGAATCAGGGCGCTGACCGTCGTGACGACCACCATCAGCAGTACCGAGATGGGGTCCACCAGGACGCCCATGCTTGCGGTCAGGCCCGCCTGGAACCGCAGCCACTCGAAACTCCACTGGATGATCGTCGGGTGCACGCCGCCCGGCGGATACAGGTGGAAGTATTCCCACGCGACCATCCAGGCGACTACGGCCGC
>JAPLMO010000499.1 GCA_026386995.1 Planctomycetota bacterium
GGCGTTCTTCAACTCGTACTTCTTCATCGGCTACCTGATCGCCATCGCGTTCTTCGGCCTCTTCCAGGCCATCTTCATGGCCAACGCCGGCGGCGCGTGGGACAACGCCAAGAAGATCGTCGAGGTCGACCTGCGGCAGAAGGGCACCGAACTGCACGCCGCAACGGTCATCGGCGACACCGTCGGCGACCCCTTCAAGGACACCTCCAGCGTGGCGATGAACCCGGTCATCAAGTTCACGACGCTGTTCGGCGTCCTCGCGACGCAGATCGCCCTGACCTTCCCGGCCGACCAACTCCACGTGAAGTGGGGCATCGGGGCCGCGCTGTTCGTCGTCGCCCTCATCTTCGTCTACCGCTCGTTCTACGGGATGCGCATCCCCGCCGAACAGGGCGTGGTAATGAAGAAATAAGCCTGAACGGTTCCGCGCGGCGGGTCTCCGGACCTGTATGTGTTTAGCGTAGATGGGTGGCATGGTCACGCTTTTGCGTGACCATGTCGCAGTGACGGGCGAGGCGCCGTTCGAGGCACATGGTCACGCAAAAGCGTGACCATGCCACCCGGCGCTCTACGCTAAACAGATACCCGGACCCGCCGCGCAAGACGCAACAAAATGAGGTCCTATGGCAAAGCGTAAACTGACATCCCGTGCCCTCGCGGTCGCCATGGCGCGCACCTGCGCCGAGAACCGCTGCCGCGACGTCACCGTGCTGGACCTGCGGAAACTTTCACCCGTCACGGACTTTTTCGTCCTGGCCACGGGCACCAGCGCCCGCCAGATGCGGGCTGTGAGCGAACGGGCGATCGATGCCGGCGAAGACCTCGGCCAGAAACCGTTCGGCATCGAGGGCCACGAGACTATGGAAGGGTCCGATGTGTCCCGCTGGCTGCTCGTCGATTACTTCGACGTCGTGGTCCACGTCTTTACGCCCGAATCGCGCGGGTACTACGACCTGGAACTCCTCTGGGGCGACGCCCCGCGAGTCGACTGGAAGAAGGGCTGGAAACCCCGGGCCGAGACGCCGCCGACGCAGGAGTAACGACGTTACCGCCCCGCACGTGGCGCAGGGAAGGTAGTTGTCACAATTGAATCTGTGGGTGCCACGGCTGCGCAGTTTGCAGCCGTGTATCCCTGCCGACGACCACGGCTGCACAAGGCGCAGCCGTGGCACCCACATAATCAAAGTTGACGGACCAGTAGGATAATGGGGCAATCGCGTTCCCAGGGCTTACGCCCTGGGCTACCCTCTTCCGCCCCATCCGGGGCTTATGCCAAACGTTCGACAGATCCTCGATTCGCTCGTCACAGCCGCCATGCGGGCGGCGTTTCCGGACGTGCAGGCCCCGGCCATCGTCCAATCGTCGCAGGACCCGAAGTTCGGCGATTACCAGGCCAACGGCGCGATGGCCCTGGCAAAACTCCTCAAGATGAAACCGCGCGACGTGGCGGCCGCCGTCATCGCGCACCTCGACGTTTCGGACCTGGCCGAGAAGCCCGAGATCGCCGGGCCGGGGTTCATCAACATCCGCCTGCGGCCCGACTGGGTTTCAAAGCAGCTCGGCATGATTAACAACGTAAACGCCGAGACCCAGGAAGATCGCCTCGGCGTGCCGCGCGCTGAAAAGCCCGAGACGGTCGTCGTCGATTACTCCGCCCCAAACCTGGCCAAGGAGATGCACGTCGGCCACCTGCGTTCAACGATCATCGGCGACGCCCTCGCCCGCATGCTCGATTTCGCCGGTCACAAGGTCGTGCGGCAGAATCACGTCGGCGATTGGGGGACGCAGTTTGGGATGCTGGTCGAGTTCTTGATTATTAGCAAACGTGTCATATTGATGCCGGGGATAATGCCAACCGTGGTCGGTGCTGAATTAAAGGACATTGAGGAATTTTACAGACGGGCAAGAGCGACATTCGACAAGGATCCTGTCTTCGCGCAGCGAGCCAGGGACCGAGTAGTAATGCTCCAGCAGGGAGACATGCCCACATTTGTTTGTTGGGCCTGGTTTGTGGCATGGTCTAAAGACCATTGCGAGGAAATCTATAAACGCCTAGGGGTGCTTCTTCGGAGGGAAGACATCCGCGGCGAGTCGGCCTACAACGACGATCTGCCACACGTCGTCGAGGACCTCAACGCCAAGGGCCTCCTGAAAGAATCCGAAGGCGCCCAGTGCGTCTTCCTCCCCGGCTTCGTCGCCAAGGACGGCACGCCTCTGCCCCTTATCGTTCAGAAATCCGATGAAGGCTACCTCTACGCCACGACCGACCTTGCGGCCATCCGGTATCGTGTCGGCGAACTGCACGCCAATCGAATCTTGTACGTCGTTGATGCGCGGCAGGCGCTGCACTTCCAGATGCTCTTCGCCTGTGCGCGGCTGGCGGGGTTCGCGCCCGAAAGCGTGGCGATGGAGCACATCGCCTTCGGCACCATGATGGGGGCCGACGGCAAGCCGTTCAAGACCCGCGAGGGCGGCACGGTCAAACTCATGGACCTCCTGGACGAGGCCGAGAAGCGGGCCTTGGACCTCGTGAAGGGCAAGAACGCCGCCGACGTGGCCGCCGCAAAGGCCACGCCCCTCTCCGACGAACAGATGAACGACATCGCCCACAAGGTCGGCATCGGGGCCGTCAAGTACGCCGACCTTTCGCAGAACCGCACGAGCGATTACGTTTTCTCGTGGGAGAAGATGCTCTCGCTCGACGGCAACACCGCCCCGTACATGCAGTACGCCTACGCCCGCGTCCGCAGCATCTTCCGCAAGGGCGGCCACGAGGCCGAGGAGCATCGGGCCGATGCCGCGCCGATCCCGCTGGAGGACCCGAAAGAACTCGCCCTCGCCAAGGCGATCCTGCGATTTCCGGAAGTGCTCGACCGGGCCATCGAGGATTACCGGCCGAACGTCCTTGCGGCGTACCTGTACGACCTGGCCGGGGCGTTCACGGCGTTTTACGACGCCTGCCCGGTCATCCAGAGCGGGGAGCCGCTGCGGGGCCGGCGCCTGAAACTGTGCGACCTTACGGCCCGCGTTATCGCCCGCGGCCTGGGCCTTCTGGGAATAGAGACCATCGAAAGGATGTAACGGCGGGATTCGGGAATCGGCATTCGGGATTCGGCGCTGCCAGAGGCCCCGCGGCGCCCTGTTTTTCCCCGAATCCCGAATCCCGATTCCCGAATCCCGCTTTTCACTTTAACCATGCGTGTATTCGAAATATTTCGAAGCATCCAGGGCGAAACGACCCGCGCTGGCCTGCCGATGTGGTTCGTGCGCCTCGCGGGGTGCGACCTGCGATGCTCGTACTGCGACACCGCCGCCGCCCGCGACCCCGAGGCCGGCCGCGCGATGACCGTCGAGGAGGTCGTTGCCGCCGTCTCGTCCCCCGCCCTGCCCCACGTGGCGATCACCGGCGGCGAGCCGATGCACCAGGCGGCGGAGGTGAACGCCCTCGTCGCCGCGCTCGTGGGGCCGCAGGGGGCAGCGGAGAAAGGGTCTGGAGCCCTATCCGTTGAGGCTCCTGACCCTTTCTCCGCTGGCCCCGTCGAAAGTCGCGGCGCGGCGTCAGGGGCGGAAAAGGGGTCAGGAGCCATACAACAGAGGGCTCCAGACCCCTTTCCCGCTCTCATTTCCGCCGGCCGCGAAGTGCTCATCGAGACCAACGGCGCCCACCCCATCGACGCCCTCGACCCGCGGGCCATCCGCATCGTCGACGTGAAAACCCCCGGCTCCGGCATGGCCGACCGCACGTGCTGGCGGAACCTGGACCTCGTGACCGCCCGCGACGAGGTGAAGTTCGTCCTCACCGGCCGCAACGATTACGAGTGGGCCAAAAACGTGCTCGCCCGCCACCGCCTCATCCGGCGCACGACCGTTCTTTTCGGGGCCGCCGCGCCCCTCCTGGACCCGGCGACGCTCGCGCGGTGGATCCTCGACGATCATCTGCCCGTGCGGCTGAACCTCCAGTTGCACAAACTCCTCGGCTTGCCGTAGGCCAAGGCGAAAATGATTGACGCCGGACCCCTTTTGGAAGTATAAAATGCGGCCTTGGACAGGCGGGCGCGCCGCGCGAGAGGCGCGCTCTTTTTCCAATAGGACCGTGCGGAGAGAATGACCTCGCCCGCACCTGACAGGCAAAGGGAGACTCAAACGATGGCTAAGGCCAGGAAGTACGTCTACTTCTTCGGCGCCGGCAAGGCCGACGGCCGCGCCGGCATGAAGGAACTCCTCGGCGGCAAGGGCGCAAACCTCGCCGAGATGGTCAGCCTCGGCATTCCGGTCCCGGCCGGCTTCACGATCACGACCGAGGTCTGCACCGCTTACTACGAGAACCGCCGCAAGTATCCGAAAGAACTCAAGGCCCAGGCCGACGCCGCGCTCGCGCGGGTCGAGAAGATCATGGCCAAGGGCCTCGGCGACCCGGCCAACCCGCTGCTGGTCTCCTGCCGCTCGGGCGCCCGCGCGTCGATGCCCGGCATGATGGAGACGGTGCTGAACATCGGCCTGACGACCGAGACGATCCCCGGCGTGATCGCCCTGACGCAGAACCCGCGGTTCGTCTGGGACGCTTATCGCCGGCTCATCATGATGTATAGCGACGTGGTGATGGAAAAGGCCGCCGGCATCGAGCCCGCCGAGGACCAGGGCATCCGACGCCAACTCGAACGCATCATGGACCAGGTCAAGCGCCAGGTCAGCGCAAAGAGCGACACCGACCTTTCGGCCGACCAACTCGAAATGCTCTGCACGCAGTTCCGCGAGAAGGTCAAGGAAGTCCTCGGCAAACCGTTCCCGGACGATGCCCAGGAGCAGATGTGGGGCGCCATCGGCGCCGTCTTCCAGTCGTGGAACGGCAGGCGAGCCATCTCCTATCGCCGCATCGAAAACATTCCCGATTGGTGGGGCACGGCCGTCAACGTCCAAGCCATGGTGTTCGGCAACATGGGCGACGATTCGGCCACGGGCGTCGCCTTCACGCGCAACCCAGCCACGGGCGAGAACGCCTTCTTCGGCGAGTGGCTAACCAACGCCCAGGGCGAAGACGTGGTCGCCGGAATCCGCACCCCCAACCCGCTCAATGTCTCCACCAAGAGCGAGCACACCGCCCACCTTGCGAGCCTCGAAGAGGCCATGCCCGAAACGTACAAGCAACTCGTCGGCATCCGCAACCGCCTCGAGAAGCATTACCGCGACATGCAGGACATCGAGTTCACCATCGAGAAGGGCAAACTCTGGATGCTCCAGACGCGCAACGGCAAGCGGACCGGCCCGGCCGCCGTGCGGATGGCCGTGGAGATGATGCGCGAGAGGCTCATCACCAAGGAAATCGCCGTCACGCGCGTCACGCCCGCCCAACTCGATGAACTGCTGCACCGCATCCTCGACCCGAAGGCCGAGAAGATCGCCAGGGTCCTCGCCAAGGGCCTCCCGGCCGGCCCCGGCGGCGCAGCGGGCCGCCTGGTGTTCACGGCCGTCGACGCCGTCGCGTGGGCCGAGCGCGGCGAGCAGGTCGTCCTCTGCCGCGAAGAAACCAACCCCGAAGACGTTGAGGGCATGCGCGTGGCCGCGGCCATCCTGACCGCCCGCGGCGGCATGACCAGCCATGCGGCCCTGGTGGCGCGCGGCTGGGGCAAGTGCTGCATCGTCGGTTGCGGCGCCTTGCACGTTGACGCCCGCGCCAAGCACGTCACCGTCAGCGGCCAGACCCTCCGCGAGGGCGACTGGGTCAGTTGCAACGGTTCCAAGGGCGTGCTGTACCAGGGCAAACTCGACACGGTCGATCCGGACCCCGAGAACCCGCTGCTCGTTGAGTTTTTGGCGGCGTGCGACAAGGTCCGCAAACTTGGCGTCCGCGCCAACGCCGACAGCCCGCACGATGCCGCCACGGCCCGCAAGTTCGGGGCCGAGGGCATCGGCTTACTCCGGACCGAGCACATGTTCTACGGCGAAGGCGCCGACGTGCCGCTCTTCAAACTCCGCAAGATGATTCTCTCCAAGACGCCCGCAGAACGCCGCGCCGCCTGCAACGAACTTTTTCCCCACGTCAAGGCCGACATCAAGGGCACCCTGGCGGCCATGGACGGTTGCCCGGTGACGATCCGCCTCCTGGACCCGCCGCTGCACGAGTTCGTGCCACAGGGCGAGGCCAAGCAGAAGGAACTCGCCGATTCGCTGGGCATCACGCTTGAGGACGTCCGCAAGCGGGCCGAGGCCCTGCACGAGTCCAACCCGATGATGGGCCACCGCGGCGTCCGCCTGGGCGTCACGTACCCCGAGGTCAGCGAGATGCAGATTCGCGCGATCCTCGAGGCCGCCGCCGAACTGCGGGCCGAAGGCAAGAAGGCCATCCCGGAGATCATGATTCCGGTCACCTGCACGGTCGCCGAACTGAAGGACCAGCAGGTCCTGGTCGAGAAGATCAAGGCCGAGGTCCTCAAGAAGTTCAACCTGAAGAGGCTCGACTTCCTCGTGGGCACGATGATCGAGATTCCGCGGGCGGCCCTGACGGCCAACAAGATGGCCGAAGCGGCCGAGTTCTTCTCGTTCGGCACCAACGACCTGACGCAGATGAGTTTCGGCTTCTCACGCGATGACATCGGCTCGTTCATGCCCGATTACCTTGCGAAGAAGATTATCGAGGCCGACCCCTTCCAGACGATCGACCAGGAAGGCGTCGGCGAACTCATCAAGGTGGGCATCGAGCGCGGCCGCATGACCCGGCCGAAGTTGAAGGTCGGCATCTGCGGCGATCACGGCGGCGACCCGGCCTCGATTCACTTCTGCCACAAGGCCGGCATGAATTACGTCTCCTGTTCGCCGTTCCGCGTGCCGATCGCGCGCCTTGCCGCCGCACAGGCAGCCGTCAAGGACCTTGCCAGGAAGCCGGCGAAAAAACGTAAACGCTAGTCCATATACAATGTGCGCGGCGGGTCAGGAGACCCGCCGCGCAAATCGCAATCCTGGCCACGAAGGGTCAGTTCTTCGCGGCGTTCTGCTTCAGGACGTCCACCAGGTTGAGCGAATCCCAGTAGTTGGCGTCCAACTGGCGGTACTCGTCCAGGGCCGTCTCGCAGGTCCAGCCCTCGCGGTGGATGCGCCAGTGGGCCGCCAGGATGCCCGTCCGCAGGTCGCCCGCGAAACATTTAACGAAAATCGGCGCAGGGCCGGCGTCGGCGGCCGCCAGGAACTGGTCAAGA
>JAPLMO010000204.1 GCA_026386995.1 Planctomycetota bacterium
TGGGGTCCAGAACGATTTCGGTGGTCACCGGGATGCCGAGGGTGATCTTAAAGGCGTCGATCGCGTTGGCATACGACTCGCGGGTGACGATCCAGCGGTTGTAGGCCCGCAGTTCGTCCTGGCGAGCCTGGTCGACCTGGAACTCCGGGAGGCGCTCGGCCTTGGCGAGCCACTCGGCCCGCTCGCGGTTCAGGACGAGGCTGCGATAGTTCTCCCACTCGTTGATGACCGTGTCGCGGTTCTGGAGGACGCGCAGGTACTGCGAGGCGATGTCGACCGCGAACTGCTGTTCGTACCGCGCGAAGGTCCGCACGGCGTACAGGGCGTTGCGCTCGGCCTGGATCAGGTTCTCCTGGACGACCGCGCGGCCGGCGCCGCGCCAGAGCGGCTGGTTGACGGTCACGAGCATGGCCTGGTCAACGGTGTCGCCGAGTTCCTTGTTCAGGAACTTCAAGGCCGAGAGGCCCAGGGCGCCCGTAATCACCATCCCGTCGGCCAGGGTCTGCGAGACGCCGACGTCGGAGGTGAGGTCCCACGAGCGGCTGCGCCTCAGGTCCGCTTGGCCGAGGTCGTCGTTGACGTACGTGGTGTTGCCGGTCCACGACGGGTGCGGATCGAAGAGGTACCGCTGGAAGGTCAGCGTCAGGGCCGTCAGGTAGACGGTTTCCTTCTGCGTCTGGTAGTCGCGGCTGGTGCGGACGGCCGCACGCAGGGCGTCGGCCACCGTAAGGCGGATGGCCTTCGGCGAAGGCTCGGGCAGCGCCGGCGGAAGGTTGACCTGCGGCTCGGGCACGGCCTGGCCGGGCAGGAGCGGCGGCGCTGCTGGCGAACCGCCGGCGGGGGGCGGCTTCTCGTACGGTTGCAACCCGGTCGCCTGGGCGACAGGGGCGCCTGTTCCTTCGCGCGACTTCAGGAACTCTTCGATGGTTGCGAGGGTGGGCTGAATCGTGAAGGCCGGCGCCTGCGAGAACTCCTTCTGGTTCTTTGCGGCGACGATCCCGTAGACCTCTTTGTCGGCCTGCTCGGTGTAGTACTTGGCGCAACCGGCGGCCAGTGCCGCGGCGATGCCGAGGGCCGCTATGAGTGCTGTTCGGAACATCGATTAGTCCGTCTCACTCGCCGGAAAACGGAGGATAAACCATTCAACACGGCTCGGCGAGCGAGGTAACGCGAAAGTACCCCCGAGAAACGTCGTATGGCAAGTTTTTTCGCGGGGGCACTATCAGCCTGTCACGATTGACTCGGTGGGTGCCACGGCTGCGCCTTGTGCAGCCGTGGTCGTCGAGAGGGACACACGGCTGCAAACTGCGCAGCCGTGGCACCCGCACAATCAAAGTTGAAGGACTACTGGGCGCAACACTCCCGGCCGCGAGGCGCGCTTGAAATCGCAGGCTGGCGGCGGTAGGGTAGGCGTCGTTCAGGGAGCCCCTGTCTGTGAACGATAACCCCAGTTCCCGTATCTGCGCCGAACTTCGCCGCGAGATTCTCTCGGGCCGCATCGCGGCCGGGGCCCGCCTGCCGACCGAGCGGCAACTGTCGGTCCAGTACGGCATCTCCTCCACGACCGTCAACAAGATCATGACCCTCCTGGAACTCGAGGGCCTCCTGGAGCGCCGTCGCGGCTCGGGGACGTACGTGCGGTCGGACCTTGCCTGCCGCGCGATGGCCGTGGTCCTTGGCCCGCTGCTTGCCCCTCCGGGGGCCGTCTTCTGGGCCGACGTGGCGAACCTGGCCGTCGAGTCGGCTTCCAAGCGGGCGGGCGGCGTGCGATGTTACCTGGCCGCCGGGACGGCCTTCATGGCCGAAACGCCCCTGGCCGCCGACGCCCGCTCGGGGCGGCTGTCGGGGGCGATGCTGCTGGCGGCAGGGGATGCGGCAGCCGCCGTCCTGGAGGGGGCCGGCCTGCCGCTGGTCAGCCTGGCCGCCGCCGGCCCTGGCCCCGCGGTGCGCATCGCGTGGCGCGAGGCCGCGCGGGACCTCGTGGCCGAGATGATCCGCAGGGGCGCCTGGCCGCTGGCCGTTCAACTGCCGCCCGGCCTGCCGGGCGACGAGATCGCCGCGGGTTGCCGCGAGGCGGTGGCGGCGGCGGGCCTCGCGATGGACGATGAACTTCTCGGCCGGCTAGGCGAGGCCGACGGCACGCAAGGCTGGGCGTTGGCACGGAAGATGGCGGCCCGTGGTATACGGGCGCTCTTTCTGGCCGGCGAGCGCCCCGAGTCGGCGCTGGCCGCCGCCGGCGCCGAAACGGCTGTAGCGGCGCTGACTATCGCCGGCCGCACGCCGGCCTTCGGACGGAGTCTGGCGCGGCTGGAACTCGATCCGGCCGATATCGTGCAGGCGGGCTTCGAGATGCTGGGGGCGCTGGAGCGCGCGGCGAGGGGGGCTGTACCCTTTTCGCCGGTGGCAACCGTGCGGACCATCCGGCCGCGCTTCATCGAGGGCGAGACGCTGCCCCGCCGCCCGGCGTGAAAACTTGTGTCAAGGCCCATTAAAAATGTCCGGGGTCCTGACCCAGTAGAAATGTCCGGTCTTGGCGTTTCTGTGTGAAGGATTTTCTCCAGGGATGCTCCGGGCCTGGACGGTATGGTTCGTGGTCGGTAGGATGAGGCGAGCCATCGGGAGGATAGGGCTCCGCAGGAGTGCGACCCGAGCGCCCTTTGGCGGGACGTACGGCAGAGGGCCGTGTCGCTGAGGCGGCGCGGCCTTCCTTTTTCCGCCCATCTGCC
>JAPLMO010000418.1 GCA_026386995.1 Planctomycetota bacterium
TTGTTGGAGACGCACGTGGAATCGCGCCGGTCCTCGCCGGCCGTGGCCTGTAGCAGCAGCGCCGCATCGGCCACCGTGCGGGCAAACGGCCCAATCTGGTCCAGGCTGGAGGCGAACGCCACAAGGCCGTATCGGCTGACGCGGCCGTAGGTCGGCTTCATGCCAACGACGCCGCAAAGGGCCGCAGGCTGGCGGATCGAGCCGCCCGTGTCGGACCCCAGCGCGATCGGCACCATGCGTGCGGCAACGGCCGCGGCGCTTCCGCCGCTCGAGCCGCCGGGCACGCAATCGAGGTTCCACGGGTTACGCGTTGCACCGAAAGCGGAGTTCTCGGTGGACGAGCCCATCGCAAACTCGTCCATGTTGGTCTTGCCGACGATGACCGCTCCCTCTGCGGCAAGGCGCTCTACGACGTGGGCATCGTACGGCGCCTTCCACGAGCCGAGGATGCGGCTGGCGCACGTCGTGGCGAGACCGTTGCGGATGCACATGTTGTCCTTGATCGCAACGGGAACGCCCGCCAGGAGGCCGACCGTTTCGCCGGCTGAAAGGCGTTTGTCAATCTCGGCAGCGCGGCGGCGTGCGCCGGCGGCGTCGACGGCGAGGAACGCCTTGACCTTCGGGTCGAGGCTCGCGATCGCGGCAAGAGAAGCGTCGGTCGCCTCGACGGCCGAAATCTCCCGCCGCCGCAAGGCGTCGCGCATCTCGGTCGCCGTCAGATCGGTGATGGCCATGAGTCCGTTGCCTAATTGCCATTCATGTAGGGTGGGTGCTATGCACCCACCATTTTCACGCGAAAAAGGCGACTTTGCGCGGTGGGTCTCCTGACCCACCGCGCCAGGAAGTGCCCATCGCTACGTCTCGTCGCCCACGAGGAAAAGGGGGCTGCACCCGTTTCCGGCTTTATGGAAAAGGGGGCTGTCCCCTTTTCCGGGAGGGCAAAGGGGACAGTCCCCTTTTCGCAAAGGCGCGAAAAGGGTACAGCCCCCTTTGCCGCTCCCCGCTAAACACGTACCCTGACCCGCCGCGCAAATGGGCGTTGTAGTGCCCAACGCTACGCCCCTGCCCCCTCATCGAGCACGCGCGGCACTTTGACGAAGTCGCCGGCGGCCTCCGGGGCGCCCGCCAGGGCCTGCTCCGTCGTCAGGCCCGGCGACGGCTCATCGGCCCGAAGGACGTTGTGCAGCGCCAGCGCGTGGGCCAGCGGCTCAACGTTCTCGGTATCGAGTTGGCGGAGTTTATCGACGTAGCCGAGGATGCCGGAGAGTTGGGTGGCGAACTTCTCCACCTCCGCCTCGGAAAGGCGGATGCGGCTGAGAGTGCCGACTTTCAGGACTTCTTGTTTCGAGAGGGCCATGAGCAGTTGTCGCGCCCGCCGTAAATCGAGACCCGTACGTGTTTAGCGGGTCGCTGTTCTCCCCTCTCCCCAGCGAGTTCATGTAGGGTGGGTGCTCTGCACCCACCAATGCCGTTTTTCTCGCGTGAAATTGGTGGGTGCAGAGCACCCACCCTACATGAACGGCAATTGGGCAACAGACCCCAAAGACCCGCCGCGCTTCAGTTGCCTCTTCGACCCGACAAACGGCTGACTTACAGTTACTTCGTCGCCGGGGCCTTCGTCTCGGGCGCCTTGGTCTCGGGCGCCTTCGGGGCGGCGGGGGGTGTCGCGCCGGCCGGCGGTGCGGCCGGGGCCGGCGGCATCTTG
>JAPLMO010000079.1 GCA_026386995.1 Planctomycetota bacterium
GAAAGAAAGGTGTAGATGGCCATGATACAACCGAGCGATGCAACGGCGGGCCGTCAAGGCCCGACGGGAACTTTCTGCGCCGCACCCTCACGCCCCTTGGCCGACTTCACGGTCGGGGCAATACGCTTGTTTTGGGTCTAGACGAAAGACGCCAATCAGCCGTTGTCCGGTTTGGTTGAGTCCAACTATTGCCCCATCTTCGGAAACGCGCAGACATCCTTGCAGTGAGATGGCGCACGGATCGGGGACGGTACGTGCACCCTTAATGATATTACAGCGCGCGCAAAGATAAACGAGATTCCCATAATCCAGCTTTTTGTCGGGCGCAATGGTCTGTGGCACAATGTGATCAATGTGGAATGCTGCCGTAAGCCTGTCCCATTTTTCACGCTGCAGGCAAACGATGCACCGAAAAGAGAACTCATCTCGTAGCCAGTCGCGGTATTGTTCGTAGTCAGAATACCCCGCAGGTCCGTGCTTTCGGATGTGTAGCCCTGCCGGATAAGAGAATGCATTCTGGGCTGCGATCTCGCCTGATGGGCCGTCAGCCATGCAAGGCCTCCAATGCCGCATCAAGCCTGCTCGTGGACAACGGGGCAAGGAGTTGTATCCGTTTGTCGGCTAGACTTTGTAGGTACTCTAGTTCTCGACCTTCCGTCTCGTCCAAGCCATTTTCAATCTTCTTGTCGATCAGCGAACAACGCTTTTCGTTCGTCTCATCCCACTTCGTCGTAATTGCGACATACTCTTTCAGCGTAACACCTTCGCCAAGCCCCAAAGGCGAATACTCCCGGCCCGCCAGCCCATCTGGGAGGGCGCGAGTGCTGCCCCGAAAATGTCGAAGCAGTTCGCGTTCTTCATCCTCTGGCAAACCGTAGGCCGCCACAACAATAGAATCTATAGTCACCAGATGATTCCATGCTCCATCCCACTCTTGAGCGTTGACAGCGCGCACATACGCCTTAACTTCAGTGGCGATCTTGGCCTTCGCCGTTGCGTCGAAGGTCGGGATGGGTATCGCCTCAAGCGTCTCCTTCGTAACATTGCAACCGTGTTCGTGCGCAGCGACAAAAGCATTGGCCAGTGGGGAGTTGAGGATCGCCGCGATAAGCACAAGGTCGTCGGGGCGGTTGGGCCATATAGCAATGTATGTCTGATAGCCGACAAGGCCCTCATCGTCCGCAAAGGCCGACATGCGCCAATTGCCACGAGAGCGCCGGGTCTTGTTTACGAATACCTTGGGGGCCTCCCATGGCCGGCGGAAGGCGTTGCCCCTCTGATCACTTGTCCGCACACTCAAGAACCTGGGTTCTGGCTTGCAGAAAATGTCCCAGGATTCGCGTGGCGCTATACCAAGGCGAGAACCATCGAAACGCCGGTCTCGAACCAGCCGCGCACGGTGTCTCTCGGCGACTTCTTGCCCACGGCTATCATTCCTCTTCTTGCACGATATTGGCACATTCCATTCGATGCCGCGATGAACTTCGGCAATTGTGCACAGCGTAGGTAATCTGTCCAGCCTGCTCCAGATTGGCCTAAGGTCACACACGGCAATTGACCGCTCGGCTGAGGCAACCGTTGCGGTGGAAGAGTTCTCTTGACTAAAACGGTGTGCGATCTGAAATTGGTCCCAGCCGGACTCATTGACCTTGCGGTGAACAACACTTGATGGCCCATGATGCTTGCCAGGGCTTTTAGCAAGAAGGATTGCCGTTTCGGCCTGCGCGTACTGGAACGCCCTGTCGGGAAGGGAGAGCAATTCGATGTCTTTGAACCGCTCAACCAAGAGCGCACGAACCGCCCTGTAACTTCGCCCGCTTAGGAAACTCTTCGGCAAGACAAAGCCCAGTACTCCTTCGGGGTGAAGAAACCTCAATACCCTCATCAGCAACTCTGCCGGCTGGCAAGGAGTTTGCAGCCTGTTCAGTTGCTTCTCCGCCTTATTGAGGTTCTCGAACGGCGGGTTGCAGAGCACAACGCGTGCTTGAGCAAGATTGGCCTCAAAAGCCGCTGAGGTAAAGACGTTCTTCTGACAGAGGCCCCATCCATTGGGATTGGGATAGTCGGCGAGCGTCAGTCCGAGACGGCTGATTTCAATCCCGAACGGATCTGTTTCGTACCCCGAGAGCATTCGCGCAAAATATTGGTGTCGCTCCCGTGGACCCATGCCGTGCGGTAAAAGGGATCGAAGCCGCTGAAGAGCCGCGACGAGAAAGCGGGCGCTTCCGCAACATGGCTCCAAAACGTATCGCGCGTCTTCCGGAATACCCTCGAAGGGTATACGATCTACCATGTATTTGACGAGTGCCCTGGGCGTGCTGTGAATGCCCAGTTTTTTGCGCAGTTCAGGGGTTACGAGCGTACTCGACCATATCTCTGCCAAAACCTCGACCGAGAGGTTTCTGAAATCCACATTCCCCCAGATTGCGCGCTGCAAGGTGGTTCGGACCGCCTTGTTGAGAGATTGTGGTCGTATCTGTTCATTATAATGACTGGCGACTCTCTTTAGGATATGATCCGGATCCGAGTCAACCGAAAGATCCCGAAACCCCTCGTGCTGGCGGTCGTGGAAGACCTTGCCTGCAAGCAGCCAAAATGCTGCTTGGAATAATTGCTTTTCATCAAGGCTGCGAGGTGCCGATGGCCTGTACTCTTGGGTCGCCGCGGTTAACGCTTCCTTCAAAATGGGGTCGAGGCTCTGCCGAATCTGCTCCTCTAGCGCCGGCACAAGGCCAAGGTCAATAAAGCTCATCTGACGCGTCATTGTGGACGGGATGTTCTTTGCTCTTAGAATTTTTGCGGGGGACCACTCTTCCTTGTGCTCAGCAAATATGCGTGGAATGTCTTCGGGGCGGAATCGGCCGAGTTGGTCGGCGGCTGTGGTCTGCTTATGAACCTGCCAATGTACAATTGTGCCTTCGCGCAATTCAAACAGGATCGGAGCCCCAAGGCTCCTGAACTTGCCAACAAGTTCTACGTCTCTCAGGCCGTTGGAGATCGCCACTGCCAGGCAGGACGTTGAGTATGATACTGGCGTCTGTCCGAAAGCGGCCAAGGCGGCGATGATCTCTTTGCCAGAGTACCAATCGCGAAAGCCATAATCGCGCTGCAGCAAGTCGCCTCGGTAGCCGAGCCGCTCAATGCCCTCTTCAAGAGACTTGAGCGCACGGTATTGTTCAGGCGGAAGGAACATATCTAACATCTCCGTTTCATACTAGCATGGCCAAGCAAGGAAAGGGCACCATTGGCAAATGCCATGCGATTGAACGGACCGTTAATCGTCATCCTCGGCAACCCCCGGAACCCAGCAAATTATAGTGAATGCATTTAGACCTTCCATAGAAAACTTTCGGCTCAGTGTTTCTGCCAAAATCACGAAATCCGGGAAGCTTGGGCTCTGGTGACAATCTTTATCTGCGATTGCGATTAAACACGGTAGCAGAGCGCACAGCCCGCCTTGGCTTGCCGCGCCCCCTACTCCGCCGCCTTGCCGAGCGGCGGCAGGGCGGCGGCTTTGAGGATCACCGTCGTCTGCCCCGCGCGGCGGACGGCGGCCTGGCCGCCGGCCTCGGGGGGCGGGTCGGCGGAGAGGTAAACGTCTTCGGTCGCCGCGGCGAGCGTCACGCGAACGCCTTTGCCGCCGGAGAGGACCTCGAACGCGGGCACGGGCGAGCCTTTGCGGCAGGGGTAGAGGACCACGAGGTAATCTTCTCCGGGCGACCCGCGGATGCGGAGGCGCTGCTGAAGTTCGCCCACGCGCCACGTCGCGGGCGGCGCGGCCGGCCCGGCGGAGGATGGGGTAACGACCGGCGGCGGCGCGGCCTGGCCGGCGGAGGAAGGGGTCAGGAGCCTTAACGGCGTAGGGCTCCTGACCCCCTCCTCCGCCCTGACCCCCTGCTCCGCCTTCGCCGCGAAGCCCGGCGGAATCATGCTCGACTCGTCCTGCCTTGGCCACGACCACGGCTCGACCTTGATGCGGTCGACGTCGGGCGATGCGACGAATGCGACGGCGTCGGCCGCCAACTGGCCGTCGAAGTAAAAGCACCGCCCCTCCTGGCGGACCGAGCGGGCCAGGACCCAGAGGTTGAAGGCTTCCGGCTCGGCCGAAACGAGTTCGTCGCGGATGACGAGGTAGTCTTCCAGCGGCCCGCCCTCGTGCTTGATGAGGGCCAGGTACCGCCGCCAGCGAGTCTCCGACTGAAGTGCCCGGCGCGGGTACGCGGTTGCGGCGGTGATCTCCTGCGGAAGGCGCGGCAGTTTGCGGAGCATCGCGGTCTGCATCTGGCCGACTGCCACGTCGGCCGCCGGCGTGGACTCCATCGCCAGGAGTTCCGCGGGGGCGTCCATGTTCTCGCTGTCGCCCACGCTCACGCGGTTGTAGAAGGACTCTTGCTGGATCTGAAGCGGCGGCCCGGCGTGCCACGCCAGGGCCAGCGGCATGCCGGCCCCGAAGAAGTGAAACGCCATTTCGTCCGGCCCGCGGGACGGGCCGCACCGGAAGACGGCCATCGTCTCGCGGTCGCCGCCGAAACGGCTCCGGAGGACCGCCCCGAAGCCCGGCCACTTGCGGCCGGCCCAGAGGGCGGGGTCCGCAGGGGCCGCGCTGCCGGCCTCGGCGGCGGCGTGGTCGGCCGCAAGGTCGCCGCTGGCGCCGTCGCCGTAATAGTTCCGGTAAAGGGCCAGGCACTGGGCGGCAAACTTCGGGTCGGGCCCGCGGAACCCCGCGGCGGCCAGGCCGAAGAGTGCGCCGACGCCGTCGTGCCAGGCCGCGGCGGCCGGCGCGGCGGCCGCCAGTGCCGACGCGGCGTCCTGTGCGGATGTGCCCCCGACCTTACGGTCGGGGCTTGATGTCAGCCCGAACGGCGCGAGGTCGCGCCGGCCCAGGCGCGGGTCGGGCGGCGTGTGGAGGCTCATCAGGAATTCCACCGCGGGTCGCACTTCGGGCCAGCGGAAGGGGTCTTCCAGGCGCCCGTTCTGGGCCAAGCGCATGTGGGCCAGGACCTGCGCGAGGGCCGCGGCGTCGGCGGGCGGGCCGGCCGCGCGGCGCAGGTCGTCGCGCATCGCCGCCAGCGCCGCCGCGGCCCATCGCCCCGCGTGCGGATGGTCCGGCAACATCGCTGCCGCGTAGAGCGGGATAACGTACATGCCGTCCGAGGCGGCGGGGCTCCCCGGCTAGCGCCAGCGCGGCGTCGGCGGGCGTCGAGGGTTCTCCTGCGACCGGCGCGCGGCCGGCGGCGGCCAGGTCGGCCTGGATCAGCGCCTCGGGCAGCCCGCGCGGCCAGGCCGACGGGGCGAGGGTCGCGCTCTGGTAACACTCCGTCAGGATAGGCGCGACGCTCAGGACGGCCGCGACCTCGCGGCGGCCGGCCAGGAGTTCCGCCAGGCGCCGGTCGGCAGGCGAGTCGCTCGCCAGGATGTGCATCAGAAGTTTCGTCGCGGGCGTTTCCTTGCCGGCGGCCAGGTCCTCGCGCAGCGGGCGCAGGCGGTCCCAAGTCGTCAGAAGGTGCGGCGCGAGATCGACCTTTCCGCGCGGCCAGGTGAGCACCCAATCATTCAAGACGCGGTCGAGCGGCAGGTCGGCCGCGCGCCGGATGAGGCCCTGGACCGCGGCCTTCGAGTCCAGCCGCCCCCGCGGCGCCATGACGAGTGCCCACCGCCGCCTGCCCTCGGTAAGCGGAAAATCTATCGCCACGGCGTCGCATTCCGCCGCTGCCGGGGCGCCGGCCGGCGCGGCCGCCTTGGCCTTCGCGTCGGCGGGCGCCGCCGCAAGCGGTCGGGCGGTCGGGAAATTGTCGTACGGGCGCTGCCAGTCGCCCGGGCACATCATGATGGCGCCGACCACGGGGCCGGTGTCGCCCGCGGCAGGCACGAGGAGGGCCTGCGTGGCGTCGCGCACCTGGGTGTAGCGCGGCCGGAGCGCGGCAAAGGGGGCGTCCGGGGTGAACCGCTCGTCCAGGACGAGGCGGCGAAAGTCGTAGGCCGCCTGCGATTGCCCGTCGCGGCTGACGTGCCACGGCATCCACACCGCCTCGGCGGGCCGGCCGCCGCGGAAGACGGCGGTCATGCGGCAACCGCCAGGCTTGTCCGCCGCAGGTCCGGCGGCAGAGGTGGGCAGGCGGTAACGCTCGGTGATGTTGACCCAGGGCTCGTCGCGAACGATCCGCAGCACGACATCGTAAGACTGGCCGCCCTGGTCGAAAATGTAACGCAGGCGGACCTGGGCCCAGAGCGGGCCGGCCGCATCCACGGTGGTCCGCACCTCGCGCACGTACGGCGCGCCGTCGAGCGAACACGCCCCGTACCACGCCTGGTCGCCCGCCGGCCGCAGGCCCAGGATGGGCGCGGGCGCTTTCTTCAGCGGGACGGGCTTCTCGAAAGGCTTGTCGAGCGCGGGGACCATCAACTCAAACGCCCCAGCCATGACCAGCAGGCGACCGTCGCCCCGGCGCAGGGCCAGCGCAGGGCCCGGCCGCGCGGCCGGGCGGCCGTCGGCGTTCCAGGTGACGGTGTAAGAGACCGACTGGCCGGCCGGGAGCGTCGTCTTCAGCCACACGCGGACCCGGCGGACGAAGTCG
>JAPLMO010000107.1 GCA_026386995.1 Planctomycetota bacterium
ACCTCCGAAACTCCACAGCCTCTCACGGCACGAAACAGCTCGAATTGCCGCTATCAGAAATCAGTTCTCATCAGCACTTGGTTAACGGCGTTGGGTGCCACGGCTGCGCCGTTTGCAGCCGTGAATCCCTGCTAACGTGCACGGCTGCAAACGGCGCAGCCGTGGCACCCGGCGAGGCGTTGCACCCGGCAAACTCGATACGACTTTTAATATAAGGAGCCGCGCATGGCCCGTATGAGGTTTTTTCTGGCAGTTGCGGTCACGCTGGGGCTGCTCGGATGCAACGCCGAGCCCAAGCGCGTCGACGACAGCGGCCGCGTCCTGCTGGAATCCAGCATGACCAAGCACAATATCAAGATCCAGCGCCAGGAGAGCGACCGCATCGAGGGCGGCCTCCTGCGCGTCCGCACCATGATCGACAACAAGGAGAAGGAAAACGTCTGGGTCGACATCCAAGTCGTCTGGAAAGACGCCAAGGGCTTCAAGGTCTACGAGACCAACTGGGCCCCCATGATGCTGCCCGCCCGGTACGTCTCGACGCACGAGATCGTCAGCATGCGGGCCGACGTGGCCGACTACGAGTACCGCGTCCGCGGCGGCAGCAAGACCGTCAAGCCGTTCGGCAAACAATAAGGAGCGACGCGTGACCTCACGCTCTGCCATTCTCTTGATCGCCGTTGCGGCCGTCGTCTTGGCCGCCGGATGCGGCCCGACCTACAAGCCACTGCCCTACATGCCCAAGGCCGCCCAGGCGCCGCAGCCGCTAGCCTGCCACGACGCCGTCGGCCACATCAAGGGCAACAAGCCCTGGATTCTCGGCGGCAACTGCTGCTGCACGCCCACTGCCGCCAACTTCGAGTTGCACCAGGCCCAGGGGACAATCGACAAGGTCCAGACGTACGAGGCATACCTGGCCCTCTACAAGGCCAAGGGCGTGACCACCGACCTCGACCACAAAGCATGCGGCAACCTGTGCGATCACGGGCCGCACGTCCTCGTGGGCGGCAAGTGCATGGCCACGCCCACGCCGGGCACGTGGCTGTACGAGCGCGTCACCTACGGGCCGCACACCACCCTGACCGGCGCCGATTCACAGGCGCGAGAATCGCAGGTTTCGCCGCAGGATCCGTACGAGCAGGCCGGCGGGCTGTAGATTGAACGCTGTCGCATTCCTAATATGACAGCGCAGCTTTATTATTTGCGCGGCGGGTCTCCGTACCCGCCGCGAGAAAATGGCGCGTGCTTACGAAATCTGGCGGCAGTTGGCGCGGCGGGTACGGAGACCCGCCGCGCAAGACCTTAAGAGTTGTGCTATCGTACTAAGGAGGGCCGATCATGACATTTCTCATGCGTCGCGCGTTGCCTGCCGCCGCAGTGCTCGCCCTGGCCGCCTGCGCGGCCGCGGTGGTGCTGACGGCGGCCCCGCAGACCAGCCTGGCCGACAAGATTCACGTTGCGCCGCCGCCTCCGCCTCCGCCCGCCACCGCGCCGGCCCAAACCTTCGATTACAAGCACGAGGTCAAGAAGGTTGTCCGCGACCGTAAGCCAGTCGTCGCCCTTCTCAGGCAAGGCGACGTCATCCAGTGGGCCGACTTCTTCCCGTTCGGGCGCGGCACAACGATCACCGAGGCCCGCGACTTTTCGATCCTCACTCAGGGCCGCCGTGACGAGCCCGTTTACATGCCGCCCTCGGTCCGCCAGTACCTGATGCGCGAACTCCTCCAGACGGGCGAGTTCATCGTCCTGGAGCGCGAACGCATCATCGAGATCATGCGCGAACTGGCGTTCGCCAAGACCGGGGCCGTCAATGCCGAGACCGCGCCGCGGCCCGGCCGCATCATCGGCGTCCACTACATCATCGAGGGCTCGTTCTTCGGGACCGGCGGCCTGCCGCCCGACGACCCCGCCCTGGACGGCGTCAAGAACGAGATCAAAAAACGTCGTCTCAACATCGACCCGCGCGCGGCGTGCGTCATGTACCTGACGATCTACAAGGTCGAGACCGGCGAAGTGAAGGCCGTCGCCTGCGGGGCCGACCTCCAGCCCCTGGTGGCCGTCAAGAAAGCCGTCGAGGACCTCGTCGACCAACTCGGCGACGTCGTTGAGCCGATCAAACTGAGCCAGGTCAACGCAAACACCGGCCAGGCGATTATCGACATAGGCTCCGATGGCGGCGCCAAGGCCGGCGACCAGTACACGCTTACGCTGCCCGCCCCGCCCGCGCCTCCCGGCCCGGCCGGCGCCGCAGGGACCGCCGGCGCGACCACTCAGGAAACCCCGAAGCCGGCCGCCACGGCCAAGGTCCTCCAGACGTGGCCGCTCTACAGCCTCGTCGAGGTCCCCGCCGACCAGCGTGCGCAGGTGAAGGACGGCCAGGAAGCCCGGCCCGTCGCCGCACCCGCGGCGCCTGCCGCGCCGCCTGCCGCGCCTCCCGCGCCGCCGCCTGCATCGCCTGCCCCTGCCGAGACGGGCAATAAATAATACCTACATCCGGCGTCGGCGTTGACCAGCAACGCCCACCTGCTTTCGCGGACCGCCACCGTAAGGCCTTGTAGCCGCCGCGCAGATCGCTATGCTACAATGCCTCAAGGAGGGTCCCATGCGAACCGCGATGGCGTGCCTCGCCTTGTTGCTCTTCGCCGGATGCGGCAACCCCAGGACCGATGCGCTGCCCGCCGGCCGCGCCGCAGAGTACCTCGACGGCATCGCCAAGGCCGGGAGCGACGAATGCCGGGCCACCTACGACCTCATCCTCGAACGCCGCGAGGCCGCCGTTCCGGTCGTCCTGAAGGCATTGGACCTTTACGTCGACCCGGCCAAAGCCCCCCGGCCTAAAACCCTCATCCTGAACGGCGCTATCTGGGCTTGCAAGCTGAATCCCGCTGAGGCCAGGCCCGCCGTCGTAAAGATCATGCGCAAGGCAAGCGCCCACCCCAATCCCGACATCAGCCGTTGCGCTAAGGCGTGGTTGCAGGCCGACGAGAATGCCGCGAAATAGGCCCGCGCGGGAAACTCAAGTCGTCTATACGTGAGGAGGTTTTGGGGTTGCACGCCGAAGCGGATGGCATATACTATCCTGTTGCACTTTCTTGCTCTGGAGAGTGGCAACATAGAAGAGGTACGCATCGAGGCTCTGCTTGCTTAAGTTGAGGCAGTTGCCTGATGCCAAATTATCGTGCATCAAACGTGTCGTGGACAGCCTTGGCCGTAAGGCGCAGTATTCCATCATAGCGGGGGATATACTATGAAACCTCTTCACCGTATCATCTGTCTGGTTGCCGTGCTCACCACTGGTTGCGATAGCGGCCCGCGCGACTCACAACAGGCTGATGCCGCGCGCATCGAGCAGAAACTTGCAGCCAGCCAGCGCGAGGCCGAGCAATTCAGGGACGCCCTCTCTACGGAGACGGCCGAAAAGTCGTCTATGGCCCGCGAGATATACGACCTCAAGGTGGAGATCGAAACGCTCAAGAAGCAGGCGGACGGGGACCGTGCGGCTTCGGCCCTTAAGATCGAGCAACTTTCCCGCGAGCTCGCCGCAGCCAAGGTGTCGCCGACGGCTGCGGACCCGTCAGCGCCGTCGCCGCCGGCCGCGGTTCCGGCCGCAGCCGACTCGGTCGCAGCGCTCGGGAAGAAAGTGGCCGACATAGAGTCGCGTATCGCGGTCCTGCGCCGGCAGGTCATTCAGTCGCGAGACAAAATCGGGGCGCTGATACGCAGCACGGTCGATCAGGCGATGATCGTCCCGCCTGGCGGCAAGGTGGAAGAGGGGCAGGTTTACAGATATGACAACGAACCCGGCTCTCGCCCCCGCTACGTGTGCATCGGCCCGGCCGTCAGGAAGGGCGACTTCCGGTCGCAGCACGAAAAGGACAAAGCCGTCCTCGCAGCCAAGGACGAGGCCATGCCGTTGGGGCGGGAACTCAAGGCACTAGAGGACCAGTTGCCGGAGGCCAAGGCCGCCCTCGCAAAAGCAAGAAAGGCCGCAGGCAACTGACATGGCGGGCATTGCCTGGTGGACCGCACCATCGCGAGCCGCATTTTCGGACACCAGGGATCCCGACCACCCTGCGCCGCGGGAGGCAGCATGCAACAACCCAAGGGCCTGAGCCGTCGCGACCTCTTGAAGGGCGCCGCCGCCCTCGGCCTTGCGGCGCCGTACGTCATCTCCGCTTCCGCCCTCGGCGCAGAGGGTCGCCCTGCCCCGAGCAACCGCATCACGGTCGGATTCATCGGCGTCGGCGGCCAGGGCACCGACCGCAACCTGCGCGGCTTCCTTAGCCAGCCGGACGCCCAGTGCGTGGCCGTCTGCGACGTTGACTCCGGCCGCCGCGACAGCGCCAAGAGCCTCACCGAGCGCCACTACTCGCGCGAGATGGCCGACGGCACGTTCAAGGGCTGTGCCGCGTACAACGATTTCCGCGACGTTATCGCCCGGGCCGACATCGACTCCATCTGCATCTCCACCCCCGATCACTGGCACGCCCTGATGTCGCTGGCGGCCATCCGCGCCGGCAAGGACGTCATCTGCGAGAAGCCCACCGTCACCGTCCAGGAAGGCCGCATGGTGGCCGATGCCGTCCGCCGCCACGCAGCGGTTTTTCAGACCGCCACCGAGGACCGAGCGATGGCCTGCCACCACCGCATGGCCGAACTGGTGCGCAACGGCCGCGTGGGCCGGCTCCAGCGGATCATCGTGGGACTGCCCTCCCAGCCCGGTACGCCGGGCGACCCGACGCCCAAGCCCGTGCCCGAAGGCTTCGACTACGACCTCTGGCTCGGCCCCGCCCAGTGGGCGCCGTATTGCCCCGACCGCATCCACTTCAACTTCCGCTGGATAACCGATTACTCCGGCGGCGTGTTGCCCGACTGGGGCTGCCACCTCTTCGACACCGCCCAGTGGGGCAATGACACCGAGCGCACCGGCCCCGTCGAGGTCGAGGGCGCCGGCGAGCGGCACCGCGGAGGCCTGTACGACACGTTCTACAAGTTCAACCTGAAGTACCGCTACGCCAACGGCGTTGAGATGGTTGTCGGGAGCACCGGCCCGGCGATCCGGTTTGAGGGGACAGACGGCTGGGTGGGCAACAACGGCTGGCTCGGCCGCGTCCAGGCCAGTTCGCCGGAGATCCTGAATTCCGTGATCGGCCCGTCCGAGATCCATCTCTTCACGTGCCCCCAGGCCGAGCACCGCAACTTCCTCGATTGCGTCAGGACCCGTAGCGACCCGTACTTCCCCGCCGAGTTCGGCCATCGCGTGGCGACGATCTGCCACATCGGCAACATCGCGATGGAACTCGGCCGGAAACTCCGGTGGGACCCCGTGGCCGAGGAGTTCCCCGGCGAACCAGAGGCCAACCGGCGCCTGGCCCGCGCGATGCGCGCGCCATGGCACTTGTAAGCCGTCGTTTTTTGGTCTGCCGCCCATCTTGATGGGCGCGTGTTTTTGAGAGGCTCACAATGATTCGACCAGCGCTGTTGCTCGTGTTGCTCGCCGCCCTGTGCCAAGTGCCTTGTTCGGCGTATGGCGCCGAAGAGGCCAATCCCGCGCCCGCGGCCCCTGCCGCCAACCCCCTGCCCGAAATCACCGTCGATGCTGCGGCGTGGAAGCCGCTCTTCACCACGCCCGACTTCGCCGGCTGGCGCCAGCCCGTCGGCGAGTGGCAGATGGTGGGCGAGGTCGCCAAGGACCCGGCGAACGAAAAGGCCCTCGTCGCCAAGCCCGGCACGGGCATAATCTACAACAGCCCCAAAGGCCACACGAAAGACCTCGTGACCGCCGATGAGTTCGGCGATATCGCCCTGCACGTCGAGTTCATGATCCCCAAGGGCTCCAACTCCGGCATCTATTTCATGAGCCGCTATGAAATCCAGGTCTACGACAGTTACGGCGTCGAGAAAGATGCGTACCCCGGCATCGAGTGCGGCGGAGTCTACGAGCGGTGGGACCCCGCGCGCGGCAAAGGCAAGGAAGGCTTTGAGGGACACTCGCCGCGCGTCAATGCGAGCAAGGCCCCCGGCGAGTGGCAGACGTTCGACGTAATTTTCCGCGCCACGCGGTTCGACGCCAACGGCAAGAAGACCGCCAACGCGAAGTTCGTCAAAGTCGTCCACAACGGTGTTGTGATCCACGAGAACGTGGAACTGACCGGCCCCACCCGCGGCGCGATCTCTGAGCAAGAAAAGGCCACCGGCCCGCTGCGCCTCCAGGGGGATCACGGCCCTGTGGCGTACCGGAACGTGCGCATCGTGCCGCTAGCACAGTAAAGCGTGCCACCGCGGCGTACGCTTCCGCAAACAATGTTTCCGTAAGCTTCCGTAAGCGTGCTTGACAGTTCGCGCTGGTGTGGTACAATCATTGAAATGGACCGCGGGGTGGAGCAGCCTGGTAGCTCGTCGGGCTCATAACCCGAAGGTCGCAGGTTCAAATCCTGCCCCCGCTACCACGTAAGTCACGCAGGGACAGCCACTTGGCTGTCCCTGCTCTTTTGTTGAAGGGGCGCGTGTACCTAAATTGTACCTGTTTTGTCCACGGGTTAGGGACACGTCAGCCACACGTCAGCGCCCCCGGGACGGCCTCCGCTAAGAGGGCTGGGCCCCTTTGCTGCGCAGAAGTTCAGCGGCGTTGGTTTTGCCCCAGCGGATGGCGGCGCCGAGTGGCGTCTCGCCGTATGTGGTCCGGGCATTGATGTCGTACCCCTCCCTGAGGAGAAACTCGATCATGGCCTTGCGTTTCCCGCCGTCGTCGCCATGAATGCCGAAGCAGCCGCCAGCCGCCGCGTGGAGCGCCGTGCGCCCGAGGCGGGCGGGATCGTCCATCGCGCCCTTGGCCCTCAGCAACCTGAAGACGTCGATGTGGCCGCCGGCCGCGGCGAGCATGAGCGGGCTCCAGCCGGGGACTTCGCACAGCGTTCGGCCCTCCCCGATGTACCTGTAGGAGAGCCCCCGGCAGAGCCAGTCGTCATCGCACCCGTTCGGGAACGGGGCCACCATCGCATTTGCGTCCGCCCCGTGCGCCAGAAGGGACTCCACGGCCCCGCAGTCGCCCAGGATCACTGCCATGTGGAGCAGCGAGAATGTCAGCGGCTCCGGTTCGCCAAAACCGTTGATGCTCAATTGCCTCGTGTTCGCGTCCAGACCCTCGGCAAGCAGGTCCTTGAGTTTCTGTGTGTTCCCATCGTTGATGGCACGAAAGGCCCGTTGCTCGGGCGAGGCGCATCCGGCACATGCAAGGACAATCACCACCAGAAAAAGTGAGGATGCGCGGATCATAGCGGTCTCCCGTGTTGCCTCCAGGGCGCGGGCTGTCCCTGGGCGTCCAAACGGCGATCATAGCCGAGTTCCTTCAGCCTCGCGGCCACGTAGTCCTCGAAGCGCTGGACCTCCCTGGCATCGCGCAGGCGCTCGTCCTTGCCGTTCATGTCGCCTGTGTTTCGGGAGTCGTCGGCAAGCCGCGCGGACGTGCTTTGGTAGTTGTCGATGATATACAAGTAGTAGATCTCGACAGCCGGGTCCGCTTTGAACATACGGATGATGTCGGGCGGGCCTGTCCCGTTGAACCTGTAGAACCCGGTCCATTCATGCCAGTACCCACAGACCGGTACGTAGCCGGGAACCAGCGGACACACAGTCGTGCGGGTTGGATTACTCCAGGTTATCTGTATATAGACAGGGGGCAGGGAGCAGGCCCCCTCTGCCCGCACAGCGACCTTGGACGGGACTACCGCCTGGCCGTCCTTGATCTCGTAGCACCCGTACATGTCGCGGGGCATTGGAAAGACTTCGTACTCGGAAAGCAAGAACAGGAGGCCGTCGCCCACCGGCTTGCCGTCCTCGTCCAGCACGCGGTACGTGTGGCCGTAACCCGTTGCATTGCAGGGTATCGTGGGCAGGAGAACAATGCACCCGCCTGACGAGATGGCGAGGGATGCGAGGAGCGGCACCGCGAACCAAGGCGTCCACCGTGAATGGAATGCGCGATCCATGCAAACGGTCCCCGCGTGCGACAAGCGTCATTCTACGGGACCGCCAAGGGAACCACAAGGTCCCCTGGCATTTGCGCATTCGCTATTGCCCGCCCAGGCCACATGGCCTATGATGCAGAGGTTCTCCGGAGTACGATCCTACACGAACAGCCCACGGCGGTCGCGGGCAGAGTCATCCGGAAGATCCAGGATAGAATCACCCGACGAATCAGGAGTTGTCATATGAGCGACTGGAACCATCTGCCACGCCGCGAATTCCTGAAACAATTGTCCGCCACGGGGGCGGCGGTTGCGGCAGCAGGGATCGCCGTCCAGCCCGCCGTCGCGAAAGATGACACGCCGGCCGGCCGGCAGCGAAAGATCCGTGTCGGGGTGATCGGCTGCGGAAACGTTTCCGGCGCCTACCTGCCGAACCTGTTGGGCAGCCCCTTCGTGGAAGTGGTCAGCGTTTGCGACATCATTCCCGAGCGTGCCGAGGCGGCGGCAAAGAAATACAAGGTGCCGAACTTCTATCCGCACATCGACAAGATGTTGGCCGGCGCGGACTTCGATCTGCTGGTCAACCTGACCTCCATGCCCGCGCATTTCCCGTTGAACAAGGCGGCGTTGCAGGCCGGCAAGCACGTCTGGACGGAGAAACCGATGGCTTCATCCGTCGGCGACGGAAAAGAACTCCTCGCGCTGGCGAAGCAGCGGAGCCTGGGGTTTGGGGGAGCGCCCACTTGTGTGACCAGCCCGCAGTTCCGTTTCATGGCCGAGACCTTGGCCGGCGGCAAACTCGGCCGGGTGTGTGCCGCGCATGCCTCCTACGGACACCTCGGACCTACCTGGTCGGCATGGTTCTTCCAAAAAGGGGGTGGATGCCTTTACGATCTCGGCGTGTACAACATCACGACGCTGACAGGCCTGCTCGGGCCGGCCAAGGAAGTCGTCGGCCTGTCGGCCACCGCGATTCCCGTCCGCCACGCCGAAGGAAGGCAGGTCAAGGCCGAGGCGGACGACAACACGATGCTCCTGATCGATCACGGTAATGCCGTCTTCTCGCACATCCAAACCGGCTTCGTCTACTTCACCGCGTTGGACCACCGCAGCACCGAGCGGACACATCACACGATGGATATAATGGGCACGGAAGGGAGCATGCACCTGCGCGGCTACGATTGGGGCCCGCACGGCGTCGACATGGGCACCCGCAAGAACCCGGAGGTGCAGACGTTCTGCGCCGAACCGGGCAGTTATAAGTGGGAGTATGGCGCATCGTACGTCGCCGAGTGCCTGGCCACGGGCAAGAAATCGCTGATGACCGCCGAACATGCACTGCACGTGCTGGAAATCATGAACGCCTGCCACGAGTCGCAGCAGACCGGCCGGCGCATCAAGATTGATTCGAGTTTTTCGTGGCCGATCATTCAGGGCGGTTAGGAACTGTGCCATAGCGAGGGTTCTGACGCTGTTCCGCTGATACCCGTCACCCTGCAGGCCCCGGACGGAGGGTTCGGGACGCACACCTGCTGCGCCCCGGGTACCTTCTGTTGGCCACGGTGTCTGTCTGACCGCGCCGGACGGCTCCGTTCGAGACTTCTAGCGGGGGGCCTCGGGCAAGTTGCTTCTTCGCGCTACTTCGTCTTCGCCAGACTCCCCAACCGCAACCGTCTTAATGGTCATGGCACGCCTCTCGGCCTTGAGCGTCCGCCTCTTCCATCCCCCGCTCATACTCCTCGTAGCACAGATCGTAGCCCGGATTTCCCGGATAGAAGGCAAGTTCTTCTCCTGCGCTCTCGGGTTCAAGCCCCCCTCCGTCGCGTTCAGATGACGCAGGCCGCTGCCGAAATCACAGGAACCACAAGGGCACCGCCGGCGTCGTCGCGGCCCTGGCGGCCGCGCGGCAGGGAGCCAAGACCGCCCTCATCGAGGTCAAAGGCTACCCCGGCGGCACGGTCACCGAGGGCGGCACCGCCCTGCACTCGTTCTACAATCTCTGGAAGGCGTTTCCCGGCGTCGAGAAGCGGCAAGTCGTCCGCGGCCTGCCGCAGCAAATCATCGACCGCCTCGCGGCCCTCGGCGGCACGTCGGGCCACGCCGAGATGACCAAGGGCTACGACTACGACAGCGTCTGCACGGCCATCGACGTGGAACTCTACAAACTCGTCACGTTCGAGATGCTGGTCGAGGCCGGCGTCTTCGTCGCCGCCAGCACGTGATGTCCGTGCGGGACCACTTGCGCCCCCGGATACCCCTTGGCCAGTTCGCAAATCTTGAGCCACTCGCCGATTCCACCGCACCACTCCGGGTCCGACTGCACGAATCTGACGATCCCGCGATCCAGAAACGGCTTGATGTTCCATCGTGTGTACCAGTGCTCGCCGGCGGCTACCTGGCCTACGCGTACCTCTGGGTGAAGTAAAACCCGGACTTCGCGGCCGGGGCTTATAGCCTTTAGTAGCGAAATGTATCGCGTTCACTTTAGTATATACCGGAGGGCGAAATCGGGCGCTTTTTACGCCGCGCGAGGCCCAAAACCCCCTTGGCGCTAGCGCCAAGGCCGTTTTTGCGTCGTTTGGTAAGATGGGCAAGGCGCTTTTTTACCGGTTTTTGACACTTCACACGCGCTTTTGATCGGAACTTGACACCGTTTTGCACCCCGCGAGCGGTTTTGACCACGTCCGATTATATACTATACTATATACGACTGGAGTGGTCGTGATTCCCCGCCGCCCCTTCCGGCGCCCCCAAAACAATCAGGGACAGCGCCAGTCGGCTTCGCCGGGGCGGGGCGGCGGTCCGGGCGGTCTGGCGCTGTCCCTGTTTTTTAGTTGACTCGACCCCCTATAGGTGGTATACTCCTATCATGCCACGCACGGCAAGGCTGGTTATCCCGGGACTGCCGCACCATGTCGTCCTTCGGGCCAGGCGCGGGAAGGCCCTGTTCTTCGACGACCAGGACCGCCGCCGGTTCCTGGACCTTCTGACCGGCTACGCCGCAAGCCATCGCCTCCAGATCCGGGCCTGGTGCCTGATGCCCGACCACGTGCACCTCGTGGCCGTGCCGAAGGAGGCCGGGGCGCTGGCGGCCGCGCTGATGCCCCTTCAGAGCCACTACTCCGGGCACATCCACCGGACGCACAAGAATCGCGGGAATTCGGAATTCGCGGCCGACCAAGGAAAGGGCAATGAGAAAATCGGTGTTGTGTCCCCCGAATTTCCGACCGCCCCATCGCCGATGGACACCAGCGCCCGGGCCGCCCACTCGCTCAGATCATCGTCGGTCAGAAGTTTGCCGATCGCCGCGGTGGCCTCCTTGCCGCCGGCGGTCTGCAACTCCTGGAGTAGGAACGCCTGCACGCCACTGCCGCCCCCGCCACGCACCCCGGCCCCCACTGCCGGCCTCCGGCCGCCCCTTGCATTCGTTGTCATGGTGTGGTGCAATTGGCGGGCCGAACAGGATTGATTGTGTCCCCCGAATTCCCCCCCGAATTCCGTCCTTAATTAGTATTGGGTTCCCCGAATTGCCAATCCTGTTGGGCGCGCCGCGTACCCCCAGTGCTGTTGCTTGCCCAGGTGGTTATCACCCGGCAGTTCTGGTTCAGCACTACCTTGGCGTTCTGGCCAACGTAAAGGGTCCGCCCGCCGGATTGTTGGATCACCTCGACGGGACTTTTCACAGCATCCAAAATCGCACGCGGCGCAACTCCGACGCCGCCGTCCCGACCGATGGCTTGATTAAGCCCGTGGCGGGTGTACCCGGTCAACTTCCCGTCCGCGACACTCCTGACAACCCCCTGTGCTTCGCCAGACGCATACCAGCCATTTGATTTTTTTCTTTCGGGCATTGGAAATTCCTTTCCGATGCCCAAAAACAAAAAGCTTCAGAACTTTCAGGTGGCCGCACAAGATTTTCTGCTGTGCAGAAAAGGGCTGTAACCTGGTGTGGTTTGGCCACTTACGTGGAATCAGGGGAATTGGGGATGTTAAGAAGGAAGGTTTTGCAGATTACCCGATTTGCCTATTACGCCTGACTTAACAAGGCGTCCTTCGCTGCACAAAGGCACCTGTTTTGGGTTTCTGTCGAGCCGTCGATATGGAACAACTACCTTTTCCCCGTTGCCTTGGAAGGGGACCGACCTGCAACAGCAAAAACCACGCGGAAGCCGCAATCCCCAGCAGTCTCGTTCCAGAAGTTTCTCAATGCAGAGCGCGCGCCATTTGGTGACATGTACCAACTGCCGCCACGCAGCACATGGGCGGAACCGGAGTCTGGCCCTTGCGGATTTTCCAGTGGCGAATTGGTGTAGTAACCCTTGCCGTACCAATCCATACACCACTCCGCAACATTCCCGTGCATATCGTAGAGGCCCCAAGGATTAGGCTTCTTCTCCCCGACGGGGTGAGGCATGCGGCCGGAATTCCTGTTGGTCCAAGCGTAGTCATCCAGTGAGGCGCCATCATCGCCGAAACTGTATGCAGTTGAGGTTCCAGCTCTACATGCGTATTCCCATTCGGCCTCGGTAGGCAGACGGTATTCGTGACCGGCTTTCCTCTCATTTGGCAGGCCGGAAAGCATCTGACAGAACTTCTGGGCGTCACGCCACGTAACATTCTCTACTGGCAAGCGTGCCGTATCCCTGCCTGCCACCCTCGACTTTGCCCAGGAGGGACCTGTCGCACAAAATTGGCTCGGGTTGTTAACCATGACCATTTGGTACTCCATTTGAGTTACATGATAAACGCCCATGTAAAATGCATTGGTGATCCTAACACGATGCCGTGGTCCTTCAGTAGGAATCCGTTCCTGATACCACGAGAGTGGGTCAACCGTCTCCTTCGCCGCCGCCTTCTCCTTTGCCTCTCTTAGATACTGGGCAACTTCGGCATCGCTGGACCCCATATGGAACTCTCCCGGACGGATGAGGATGAACTTCATCCCGATGGAGTTGGTCAGCGCGTTAGGCCCTGCGGATGAGACCGGCACCACTGCGGTTGGCGCAGACTCTACCACTACCCGAAACCCGAGGACGTTGCGGCGGGTATCGGGGGTGATCCCGCGGCGTACACCGGAGCGGCAGTGCTTAGGAGCGCTGCCCCACGAGCCGCCACGCAACACACGGTACTGACCAGAATCCGGCCCTGTCGGGTCCGTCACCGCGCCGCCCGGGTAGTCCGCGTACCGGTCCCCGCACCACTCCCACACGTTCCC
The DNA here is from genome assembly GCA_026386995.1 of Planctomycetota bacterium. The sequence goes on from JAPLMO010000107.1 coordinate 13,180, forward strand.
GTGCATGTCATACAGGCCCCATTCGTTCGGCCGAAACTGGCCCACGGGCGCTGTGAAGACGAATCCATCTTCCCAGTTGAAACCCGTCCAGGCCGGAAACTGCCGTTTGGCCGTCTGGTCCACCGCGTTGCACCAGCCTTTGCCCGCATCGGGGTTATCCCCCCACTGGGACGCCGTCCGTGTCCCTGCCCGACACGCATACTCCCACTCGGCCTCCGTCGGCAGCCGCACGACACGGCCTGTCTTTCGGCTCAGCCACTGGCAGAATTCCGTTGCATCGTTCCAGCTGACGCAGATGACCGGGTGCGCGTCCGTCTGGGCGAAACCCGGATTCCGCCAACTGGCGCCGTTCACCTTAATGAATGTCTTGCCGTCCCAGGCGTAGGCCCAGCCTTCCTTCTCGGCTTCGGTCTGATAGCCGGTGTCCTTTACAAAGGCCGCGAACTGCCCTCGCGTGACTTCGTACACCCCCATGTAGAATAGCTTTGAGATGGCCACCTCGTGCTGGGTCTCATCCGCATCCCGGTTCGCCTCTCCGGCCGGCGTGCCCATGACGAACTTTCCCGCCGGGACAAGCGTCAGGACCAAGGTTACCCCGCCGCCGATGTCGAGGCTCAGTTCCTTGCCCTTCGCAGCAGAAGGAGACACCACAACTGCTGCCGGAACAGTTGCAGGGGCCTCCTTCCTGGGCGGCGAGGCAGGAGCCGGCGCCTCCGGCAAGATCTTCGTTATAGTGCCGGTGACCGTACCAGCGTTATCGCTTCCGCTTGGATCGTAAGGATTCCCGTCATTTATCATCAGAATCATCCACCCATCGTCAAGGATGTGGATCGTAGTGTCCTGGATAAACACTACGACTTGCATCACTACGTTGGCGCACCACTGGTTCCAAGCCCCTTGTACTGTAGCAGGTTGCGGGGGACTGGTCCGCCCAACAACAACTTTCATCCCACGTTCGCTAGGCCCGCCGTCAAGATGCAAGCCTGAAGGACGGCGGATTGTCCACGTGTCGTTAGGGCCGGTGTTAAAGTTAATCCGATATTTCTCCCCGGCACGGACCCGCCCGACGATGAATGGCGTGTTCCCCGCCGCCGTAACGGCAAACGGCCTGGTGAGTGAGTCTGCTTGACTTGCGGGCCTTGTTGAGGGCGGGGCCTGCACCAAGACGGTTGACGCGGACTCCACGGCCACGCGGAACCCGCTGCCTGTGTGCCCGTTGTCGGGCCTGTTGTAACTGCGACAGGCCGAACGCAGGATTCTTGGGTGGCAGTGGAACGCGCCCCCGCGCTGAATACGGTAAAATGGAGAAGTCGGCCCAGTCGGGTTCGTCGCCGAGCCGGAATCATATGGCCCGTACCAGTCCGCGCACCACTCCCAGACGTTTCCGTGCATGTCATACAGACCCCACGCATTGGGCTTCTTCAGGCCGACAGGGTGCGTTTGGTCCCCACTGTTGCCGATGTACCAGGCATAGTCGCCCAAGGCGCTGTCGTCACCGCCGAATGAGAATGCCGTTGCCGTGCCAGCGCGGCAGGCATATTCCCATTCGGCCTCGGTGGGAAGACGGGCCTTGCGGCCGGTCTTCTCCGACACCTTGCGGCAGAACTCCGTTGCATCGGCATACGAAACCATCTCGACCGGGTTCTTCGGGCCTTTGAAGCTGCTCGGGTTCCGGCCCATGACAGCCTGGTACTGTTCTTGTGTGACCGCGGTGATGGCCATGTAGAAGCCCGTGGTCAGCGTAACAAAGTGCGCCGGGACCTCATCAAGGAAGCGGTCCTTGTCATAATCCGGCGATCCCATGGTGAACGTGCCCGGCGGGATATAGACGAACCGCATCGTCATCGCGCCGCCGAGATCGAGGCTGAGTTCCTTACCTGGTGCGGCAGACACCGCGACTGCGGGCGGCGCAGGAACAGTGGCTGGAATAATCGCGGGAGGCGTTGGCTCGGGCGGCGGCGTCATGGGCTCGGGCGGTAGAGTCGCAACGGATGGGGGTGTCAACAGAACCTGGGCTGGCACAGGCGTGGGGTTCGGTGTAGCCGGGGCGGCAGTTGGCGGAACCACAGCCGTTTCCATCGGATGATACGGCCCGTGCAAGACCCACGCCCACACAATCAGCATGCCGACCGTTGTCAACGCCGCTACGAGAAGTGCCACAGACAACGGCTTGGAAAGCCGCGCACGGATTGGGGCGAATGAGCCGGCTTCGGGCGGTTGCGTGAGCGGTGCGCTGGAGGCAGGCTGCCGCAAGTCCCCTGAGGAAGGCAGGGGCGCACCGGCCACACCGTGTCGGATTAGCAGCGTGCAATCGTAGTCCATGCGCCTCTGCGTATCGGCCAGCACGCTCCTTGCCTGCGCCACCTCGTTCATGAGACGCTGGCAGGCCGCCCTCTTCTCAGGGTCGGGGTGCAGTGCATGGATATCCAGCAGGTCCAATTGCCGATGAGCGGCAGCCTCTATCTCCTCAATGTCGGCGTGGAACAACGGCAGGCCGAGAAGCGTGTAATGGTCGGGCGGGCGCGGTCCGGCAGGGATATTCAGCCAGCGCGAGTACAGGTCTTTGGAAGCCGCCGAGGCATTGCCATCTTCCATGTCACCCCCCGGATTCCCGAACCGCATCAGGCGATGACCAGCCGCGAGAAGAGTTCACGGTTGAACTTTATCATGTCGGGATCGACGCCTTTTCGCCTCTCAATCACCACATCAGCCCACGCCCCGGAACCCACGTGGACGGCCTGCACGTGCAGGCGGCTGCTGGAATCGTAGGCGAAGGTCACCTCGATAGGGGAACCTTTGGGCAGACCCGGCGGCAACGGCTCTATGCGGCAGACGCCGATGGGTATGCACTCGGAGAGTCGGTCCGACTCTCCTTCCACCACACCGACTGTAACCCGTCGCTGGTCGGGTGCGCTGGTGCCGAAGTGCCGGGTGACCGTCGCCGGAAGGCTGGTATTGCGGGGAATGAGATGGTCGATGCCCTTGCGGCCCTTGACATCCTTGATGACGACGCCGAGGCTGTGGGCGTTTACGTCGGTGACCTCGATACTCTTTAACTGGTTGACACACTTTTCGCCCATGCTGTCCATCCATTGTTTCTTGGCGGCCAGGTCCTCATCGGCTTCTTTCGGGTTGTAGAGTTGGGCAAGCACATCGCCGCAATCCCGGGCATCCCGCTTCGGCTGGGATGCCCCCTCGTGCGGCAGGGGTTCGGCCGGTTCCTTGACGACGCTAACGGCGGCGTGAATGGCGGCGCCGTGGGCGACGGCCTCGTCGGGCGACAGGCCGCAAAACGGTTCCTTGCCAGTGACCTGCCGCAGCATCTCAGGCACTTGCGGCATACGGATGGAGCCGCCCACGGCCAGTATCTCGTCCACGCTTTCCCAGGTCAGCCCCGCGTCGCGGATAACCCGGCTCAAACGGCTTTGCGTCCTGAAGAGAAGATCGGCCGTCATCTTCTCGAATTCCTGGCGCGTGAGATCGCCGGTAAGCGTCTTACCTGCATGCTGAACGGCCCATCGCACACGGGTTCGCTTGGAAAGGTCCTTCTTGAGGTCTTCCGCGGCAGCCACCAGGGCCTGATGGCTGAGCGGGTCTTGGCGGGGGTCTTTCCCGTACTGATCGCGGAATGCCTCGGCGAAATACGCTGCAATCCGCTCGTCCCAGTCACGTCCGCCGAGTTGAACGTCGCCCGCCGTCGCCAGGACCTTCAGGTTGACGCCCTGAGACCGCAGCAAGGTAACGTCGAAGGTTCCGCCACCCAGGTCGTAAACGAGGCTTACACGCGGCACCTTGGAGGCAGCCAACTCCTGGGCAAAGTCCTCCGCCTTCCCGCCACCCTCGACGAAATTGCGGATTATGTAAGCCAGTGCTGCGGCCGTAGGCTCATTGATGATATCGAGCACTTTTAGTCCGGCCACTGCGCCCGCCGCTGCCGTGGCCTGACGCCGGGCCTCATCGAAGTAAGCGGGCACCGTTATCACCGCCCCCGCGATTGGGCCGATCTGCTTTTCGGCATCACGCTTCAGTTTCGCCAGAATGAGGGCGCTGATCGCGACCGGCGAGAACTTGTGGCCGTGAAAGGTTCCGGGATAGAACGGCTCGCCCATGTATCGCTTGATGCATTCGGCGACGTTCTGCGGTTCGGCAAGCGCAGCGCGTTTGGCTTCGCGCCCCACGACAACGTTAACGTCGGTCTCGAACAACACCACGGAGGGGGTGATGAGATCTCCCTCCGCGTTGGGAATTGTCACGGGCAGGCCGTCCGGGCCAATTCTTGCTATCGCCGAGAAAGTGGTGCCCAAATCAATGCCAACAAAATTCATGTGCGGTCCCCCATTAGAGGTTACGCAAATCATGCCACGATCTTGGGGCTTTTGCAAGCCCCCTGTGTTGGTCCACCGATTTTCGTGCCCTTCGCCTGGCGACGTAACCTGTTTATTCACCGTCACCCATGGTAGCCTCCGACGCGCCTGCTCACAACTTCTTTCGGAGGCTGATTTGCCCGAGAACCACGATTGCCCAAATCTGTTTCTCCACGATCACTGGAGCCGCCACGTCAAGTCCGCCCTGCTCCACGCCATCTCCCTGGCGAGGCTCACCTGTGTCCACACGTGGGCGTGGGCCGCCGGAAGCCTTGACACGCTGCCGTTGGTTGCCCGCATCAGGCCATTGCGTTCCGGACCACAGCATTGCATAATTGGCGGTATCACCTCTTGAGGAGCCGGTCATGCACTTCGCGCCGCACCCGAGGACTCTGCTGGTCGTCACCATCCTTGTATGGGTTACCGCAAGTGCCACAACTCCCTCCACGGCGGGGGAACCGCCGCCGTTTGTCCAAGTGCCGAACCCGGTGGCGGAAGACAACCCGGCGTACCCGGTGAAGGTCCAGCCCGTGCCGGAGGCCGGAAAGGCGTTCCAGGACGCCTGCTTCGCAACGTCGCTGGTGCGGGCCACCGGCGCCGAAGGCATGCGGAACGAGTACTCCCGCTTCGACCCGTTCAACAAGGATGGGACGATGGTCATGCTCGTCCAGCCCGCCAGCGGAGACCGCCGCATCTACCGCACGGCCTCCCTGCCGTACGACGCCAAGGAAAACCTGGTCCGGAACCTCGACATCGAGGAACCCCGCTGGGACCCCGAGGACCCGAACCTCATCTGGGGCACACGAGACTTCCAGATCGTGACGGTGAATGCCAAGACAGGCGACGCCAAGACCGTCAAGGACTTCGCGAAAGACCCCAAGATCGAGCCCATCCTGAAGGCCGAGCCGGACCTCTACCGCATCACCATGAAGGACGAGGGTGAAACCTCACGCGACAAGCGGTACTGGGCTCTCTTCATTCAGGGCAAGGATGACGATTACCGATCGCGGTACATCATGACCTGGGACCGCCAAGGCGACCGTATCCTCGGGCTCATCAAGTTGGCGAAGGACGAGTCGGATATTGACTGGGTGGGCATGTCGCCCCTGGGCAAGTGGGCGATCATCGGCGCCATGGACTCCAACGGCGGCAAGATCGTCGGCCTGACGATGGCCAACCGCGAACTGACCGAGTTCCACCGCCTTGACTTCTCCACAGCCCACGCCGACGTGGGTCTCGACGCCGCCGGCAACGAGGTCGTCGTCATGCAAAACGTGCGGACCGACCACATCGACCTGATCCCCATTGACACGCGCACCAAGCCCATCCTTGAAGCCGGCGGAAGTTACGACGGAACGAACCGAACGCCGCTCGTGCGGCTGTTCTACAACTCCGAATCGCCCAAGGGGTTCAACTGCGGCATCCACATTTCATGCAACGCGGCAGGGTACGCCGTCGTCTCCACCCACGTCGACCCGCAGGCCAAGGAGCAGAACTGGCTGGACCGCAGCATTATACTCGTGCTGCTGGACCCGAAGGCGCCGAAGGCGTGGTACCTGGCGAAGGTCCACGGCATCTGCGGCGCTTACTGGGAGGAGACCCAAGCCACCATCAGCGCCGACGGTTCGCGCGTGGTCTGGGCCTCGAACTGGGGCCGGGATGTGGGCAAGGAGAAATCGTTCATCATCCAACTGAATATGCCGAAAGGTTGGCAGGAACGCCTGAAGTAGCCGCCGCAGGCGGTTTGGGCAGCGGCTGTGCTGGTCCACCGATTTTCGCGCCCATCGCCTAACGTCATAACCTGTTTGTTCACCGTCACTTATGGTAGCCTCCGACACGTCTGGTCACAACTTCTTTCGGAGGCTGATTTGCCCGAAAACCACGGTTGCCCGAACGTTTTTCTCCCGGATCTGTCACGTTCGAGTCGGAACGCAGGCATCTGCCCGTCATCACGTTGCGACGCGTGGCCTGACAACTCACGCGCCAGCCCAGTCGTCGAGGGCCAGGTCTCCACCACGCTGCCGCCCCAGGAGTTGTCGATCAGACCGATCGGCACGCCGGTGGACTCGTGGACTATGCGGGCAAAATGGTATCCCACGGCCGGAAACTCGCGGGTGTTGGTCGGATTGCAGACGCGCCAAACGCCCTTGAGTTCGACATAGAACGGATTACGCTCTTCGACGGGGAAATTGTCGAGCGGCGTGGGGCTGCTGCGCAGCGGGATCGTCAAGCAACGGATACCCGGGTAGTTTGCCCGGGGGATGTCGAGATCGGAGTTGATGATCCCTCCGGCGGCCGCCTCCATGTTGCTCTGCCCGCTGCAAAGCCACACGTCGCCGATGACGACATTCTTGAACTCCAGGGAGTCCTTCTTGCCGCGGATCTTCAGTTCCTGCGGTTTGGCGTTGACCGGCATGGGGTCGAGGGTCAGCAACCATTTCCCGTCATCGCCTACGGTGGCTGTCTTGGTTTGTCCGTTGAACTGAACGGTTATCGCATCTCCCCTCTCGCCCCATCCCCATACAGTCAAAGGCTTGTCGCGTTGCACGACCATGCCATCGCCGAACACCCGGGGCAGCTCGACCCGCGCCTCGGCCAGCGAAGGCAAATGCACGGCCAGCGCCAGAACAAAAGCGGTCCATCTAGTTAGTTTCATTATTTCCATTTATACTGTCCTTTTGAAGTTATCGGCTGGAACCGCCTGTGTCATGGTGATTCTCCATTCCTTGGTCGTCCGGCAAAGACGCTGGACTCGGTCTTATCTGTTGTGCGTCCGATCTCACGACCGAGCCCGGTTTTCCGGCGGACGTTTCTTCGTGGTTTCCGGCATCTGGTCGGGTTGCGCAACGTAGTCGGCCGAGGGGTTTGCTCCACCGATCGTCACATTCACGGGCGATGTGGCATCCAGTTCGACCCAGATGATCATGGTTTTTGTCCCGTCGGTATCCACGATGGTTCCTTGGCGGACATCCTTCGCTCCGGCTCCCTTGGTTTCCACCCTTGCCGCGCCGTGGTGTCCCCAGTTTCGGACCGTGAAACAGAGGTTTGCGATGGGGTTTTCCTCCGAGGCATCGATACGCACCGACATGCTCTCCGTCTTAGCAACGAGCGGATAGGCCCGCGTCTCCTTGTGATAACTCGTGGCCACGCACCCGGAGAGGGCTGTGATCGCCGGAGGGCGGATCCACGACTTGGCCAGCGGCAGCAGGCGGGTAATCGCCTCTTTGGTGAACCCGTACAGGACCATGCTGCCGAATTTTGTCGCGGCGTCATTGGCCCCAAGGGCAAAATGCGAGACGCGGTCGGTGGCCACGACAAAGCGTCCATCCGAAGGCACCAAGTGCATCGGCCAGTGGTTCCACGGACCAGCGAAGGGGTCAGCGGTGTATTTGGAGTGCTCGTTGCCGCCCCAGGGCTTGATGTACCCGCCTTGGAACATGGCGAAGACCTTGTGCTCCGACTTCGAGTTCAAGACCTCGATGCAGGCGTCCTCCATTGGGTTTCCCGGCACCCGTTTTTCGGGTCCCCAAGTCAACTCGCGGATCTCGCCCTCGAGATTCGCCAGCGTCATGGCCTGCAGGTTCATCACGTCCAAGGCCGTCTCCCCCGGGTTGGTAAAGAACTGGATGTCTTGGAAACCCGGCGGACCCCCGCTGCTGTTCCAGACGACCTGACGGACTCCGGTCCCGTCGGGATAGATTGTGTGGTACTCGTCACTCCAGGCCCCGGGATTCAGGTTTTGGTAGCTGACGTCCACGCAGGGATAGCGCCAGTGGATCATCACGCGGGCCGGAGTGTTTTCAATGATCCGGGCGCGGCAGTGCCGGACTTGCTTGTCGGCCATGTGTTCGGAGCAGCCGTGCGGTCCCCCGGTTTCCGAACTTTGGTCTGCCATCCAGCGGTTGTTGTCGACCACCCAGTTGGCGGCATAGTTGGTGCCCCGCCAGTAGATTACGCTGCAGGGATTCTTGTCAAACTTGACGACGATCTCCGCACCGGGAATATCGCGCCAGATATGGTCCCACACGTCGCTGAAGGTCAGGGTTTTGTATGTGGCACCGAACTTTCTTGCCGCGCCAATCTCTCCCGGCAGGACGCCCTTGGCAAGGTCTGAGGAACGATCCGCCGGGCGAAGGGCGTCATAAGCCTGCTGCACCTGGTCCGCAGACAGGGCCTGACTGTAAACACTCACTTCATCGAGAAGTCCCTGTATCCCGTAAAGAAACTCGAGGTTTCTCTGTGCACCGCGCACGGAATCGGTGCACCTCGCCTGCTCGTTGTTGCGGCCGAGGAGCAGAGGCGTGGGCGGTGTCTTCAGCGCGGCGTTGAAGTCATCCGAGGCAATCTCACGGCCGTCGATGTAGAGACGAATCTTGCGGTTGTCAATGGTCGCGCACACCTGTGTCCACTGGTACAGCGGCAGCACGGTATTCCCGGCCTTCACGGTATGTCCTGCAACTTTGACGAGCGGATGTCCGTATGCATCGAGCCCCAGGTACCAGCCCTCCCTGCCAAACCCTTTGGAATGATGGACCAGCGGCGCGGTGTTATACGGGTATGCGTCCAATGCGACCCAGGCCTCCACGGTGACTGCGTCATGGGTTGCGGGTTTGGATTCGATCGAGACCCCGGTGTAGTAGCCGTCCAGCGCGAGGGCG
>JAPLMO010000528.1 GCA_026386995.1 Planctomycetota bacterium
GTCGAGCAAGATGGACGGCCCGGCCGGCGCGCGGGCGCCCTTCACGTTGCGAAGCCATCGCGACGACAACCACGGGGCCGCGGTCGAGGTGGACCTGCGCGTGGGCCAGCAGATTACCTGCACCAAGATCGTGAACCTCGATACCCTGCTCCTGTCGGCCCAGAAGATCGTCGAGATTCCCGATTTCGACGACCGCGGCTGCCGCACGCAGATCACCTGCGAGGTGGCCGATGCCCGCAAGATGCTCCAGAGTTGGGGCAGCGGCGCCATCGAAAAGGAAGGGATGATGACCCTGCTGCACCGGGTGGTTTTCTATGGTAACCACGTCGAGAACGCGGGCTACCTGGCGCAACTTACCGGCATGAAGGTGGTCATGGAGGGGTGATCCGCCCAATGCGGCGCGGCTAGAGCAGTTCACGATTGCGTGTAGCACTTTGCGCGGCGGGTCTCCCGACCCGCCGCACAGCATCCGCTACAGCCGAGTGCGAACTGCTCTATTTGCCGTCGCCTGCATTCGGTTTGCTCGCATTCAGCGGCCGTTCTTCCGGTGTCAGAAGTTTGACCTCGTGCAAACACAAACCGTACCGCCCTCCCGGAGGATTGATGCCCAACTTCACGCCATTCCAGCCGGGGCTGAAATTCGCGGAATAGCACAGCCATAGGGTCCGCCCGTCGGGGCTGATGAACTTGCCCGGGAAATTGAGGAAGTACCCTTGCTCCCCGAAGTCCTTCATATAGGACACCATGCGCCACGGGCCGGTGATGGCATCGGCCTCGAGGATGTAGGAGGTCATCTTGGCCACGGTCGGCCAGCCATCGGTTACGCACATCAGGTATTTTTTCAGGGCGGGCACATACGTGGCGGTGACACACCCCATGTGGTTGTTCCATTCGATCAGCGGCTTGATCCTGTCGAAACTGTCCGTCCAAACCGGCTGGCCGGCGCCGTCATGGCCGGCGAAGAACTCCCATGCCTTGAGGTCATTGATCGTCTCCGGCGAGGGCTTGACGCGGGCCAGATAGACTTGATCCGCCGTGATCCAACTCAGGTTGGCATGGGCGAAGTCGCTGGTGCAACCCTCGACCGTCTGGAACACCTCGCCCGGCTTTCCAGGCTTGATACAGGGGCGCGGCTTGGGATCATTCTCTTCCGCGCCCATGCCGAGCAAGTACGCCTTGCCGTCCGGCGAATGCACCATGTTCTTGCCGAAATCCACGAAATGCGGCGCTCCCATCTTGACCGGACCGAGAAACTGGCGCGGCTCGGGAAACAACGGCTTTCCCGGCGTGAGGGGCGACGGCTCCCACGTCTTGCCGTAATCACGAGAGATCTGGAATCCCGGAATTGGCCCGAGGTTGGGCCAGTTCCAGACAAACCCATTGTGCTTATACGACCCGTCAGGCCCCAGGCAGTAGGTGCCGTAATACCAGATGCCGTTGTACACCAGTGAGCCCGCCGGATAGCGCCCTTTATAGGGCAAGGCACTGGCCCCCTTGAGCGGGGAAGTGTTGTGTATCTCAAGTTTCAGCGGGTCGTCACCGATCATCACGGCGTGGCCGGTTCTGGCTCCCGCGCCGCCGTCTGAAGAGCAGTCGACTCCATCCGTCTTGCCGTCGGTCCAGGGCGAGTAGAGGTTGCCATCGCCGGCCCAGCACGGATAAAAGGTGTCGCCGCAGCGATAGTCGCTGTGGCGGCCGGTAAAGAAAACTCCCGTCAGGCTGGTCGATTTCTGAAACGGGCAATCCTCCGGAACCGGGGATTCCCAGGCGAATCCCTTCGGGCCATCCGCCGGCGTGTTCTTCGGCTCTCCGGCCTGCAAACCGGAGGCAGCCAGGATACCAAACAGCAAGATCTGTGGAATTCTCATCATATTGCGATCTCCATGCGAGTGCCCCGCATGAGACGCGAGGGATATCGCGCCCGGCGCGCTATAGGTTACTTCCTCTTTTTCGCTTAACAGCCTGCAGATTCCCCGCCTACTTCTTCAACAGCGTCAGCATCCCTTTGCCAAATGCATCGCCAATCAGAAAATAGGTTTCGCCGTTTTTGAACTCGTGGTAGCCCTCGCCGGTTGGCGACTCCTTCTCGGTGCGCACATAGTCGTGCGTCTCAACGAAGGTTACCGTGTCTTTGAACTCCGGCTTCGCCGCGGCGGCGGCCTGCGCTTTCCTGATGGCCAAGGCTGCCGGCTCTTTGCAGTCCGCCCCCCAAGGGCCGGTGAACTCTCCGATCACAACCGGCAGTTTAGGCGCTTTCAGGTCGCGCCGCACGTCCTTGATCAGATTCACCAGGTTCTGCTCATACTGCGGCACCGCATTCGTGGGGTCGCAAAAGTCATTCCAACCATGCCACCAGACGAAACCCGCCAACTCATAGCCGCCGCCATTGTAATCGGGAAACTCCTTCTTGATGTCTCCGAGCACCTTATTGACGGTCTCCAGCATCAGCTTGTAGTAAGGACCCACGGTGCCGCCCGAGCTTGGCGGGCGAAAATCCGTGTAAAGGGCCCTGCCGCCCCAAGCCGTCTTGATAATCAGCACCTGGTTTGCGATTTTCCCTTTCACCACGTGGCCGAACTGAAGTTCCGGGCCAAACCAGGTCGTGTTCCCGAGATTCCAGCCGTAGCCGAACGAAAGGTTGCCTTTCCGGGTGCCAAACTCGTTGATGTCGTACACCCAGACGTCGTCGCGCTCCACCCACTCGCCCTTCTCGTTTCTGAGGTGCTTGATCAGGGGAGCCTTGGCCGGATCGTCCAGCATGGCGACCAGCGTGCCTTTCTTCCCGCGGAATTCCTCTCTGATGCCCGTGACACCCTGGCCTTGCATGTTGGACTGCCCGGCAAGGATGAAGACTTTGACCGGGCTCTTCCCGGCCTGTTTCGGCGGGCGGATTGGGTCGGCGGATTGGGCAATCGCCGGATGCGCCAACGCTGCCAATGTGGCGAGAAGAATGATTCCAGCAAGGTTCCGTTTCATGGGGCGGCTCCTGGTTCGTAGGGTTCCTGTTGCAATCAAGGGTTCGGTTTTGCGGCCTGCAGCGGCACCTCGCAGAAGGTGAGCGCGGCAATGCCGTTCTGCCCGTATAGCAGGTTCTTGATGTCCCACTTCTTGTCGATGAGGTAGGTGATCGTCTTCGCGGTGCCGACCTGTGCCAGCTTGAGCTTGACCACGTTTCCTGACACGGCGCCAGAGGCGACCTTGCCCGGTTTCCCGTCCAGGTAGAACTGGCTGACCAGGGCCTCGTTCCAGGCCATCGGCTGGTCGAATTCCAACGCAATTTCATCTCTTTTGTCACTCGTGTAGCAGGCCTTCTTCAGGTCTGGCGATGTGATGGGTTTGTCGAAGACCTTCCCGCAACTGTCCCGCGCGACCAGCAAGGCCAGGGAGCGCCCCATCTTCTCGTAATCGGCCAGATCAAAATGGCATGCCCCGCTGGGAAGGCTCAATGTGGACATGACGCTCAAGTTGGAGTACAGGCGCGACAGGCGCCGCTCCACGTCCCTCAGCCTGTCGCTGGCCCCATTGCCGCCCATCGAGCACGAGTTGGGCCAGATCTGGAAGACATAGTAATGCTGAATGTTGGGGAAATCCTGCTTCCAGGCTGCCGACAGATCCACAAAGTACTGCTGGTACGTATCACAGCCAAAGCAGTTGCCAGGACCGTCAGAACCCTGGTCGCTTTCCCCCTGATGCCACAGGACGCCGCGGATGCCGTGCGTCAGTCTGGCCGCCACGACGCGTTTCAGCAGGCTGCGATAAATCGAGTAGGCGCGGTTGGTGGTGTCATAATGATTGGCCGGATCGGGCATGTGCTGGTCGATCCGCGTGCCGGCCGCCATAGCTGCGGATCCAAGGGCTGGTGTGGCGGGTCAGATCCGGTCGGTTGGTGCTGCCCTGGTAGTTGTAGGCCACGGCATTGGACTGACCCTGGATGATGTAGGCGTCGCCGCACACCAGATTGCTGACCGTCTGCTGAACCGTCTCCGTGTTCCCGCTCTTGATTCCGAACTCCACCTTGTACTTGATGAGGCCCGCCTTGAGTCTGATCGTGAACGCATAGGCCTTGTCCGCCTTGGGTTTCTGGCTTTCGGTGATAGTCAGTTTCTCGTCGGCGTAAAGCCTCAGGAAGACCGAGTCGGCGGCATCGGTCAGGGTGCCGTTGTAATAGAGCGTGCCCTCGTTCTTGTCGTCGCGGGCATAGAACTGGTTATCCACGGGCTTTTCATCCTTGTCCGGCGTCCGCTCTACCCAAGCATCCTTCGCGGGTTCCTTGACGAGGATCGTGACGTCATGCACGATCTCCGTGCCGCCGTTGCTGATGCCCAGCGTGACGGCCAGT
>JAPLMO010000084.1 GCA_026386995.1 Planctomycetota bacterium
TACGGGTCGCAGGCCTCGTACGAGAACGTGCTGGTGATCGGCCCCGACGGGCCCGTGGGCGGCCATCCGCTACGGTACGCCGACGAGCCCGTCCGCCACAAGATGCTGGACCTGGTGGGCGACCTGTTCCTGATGAACTGCGACGTCCGCGGCCGCATCGTCGCGATGCGGAGCGGCCACGCCCTCAATCACCGGCTGGTGCGGCGGCTGATGGACCAGGCGGTGGGCGTCGGGGCGATGGTGCACGGCTCGATCCGCCAGGCGATGGACATCAACCAGATCATGGCCGTCCTGCCGCACCGTTACCCGTTCCTGCTGGTGGACCGGGTGATCGAGTTGGAGGACGACGTCCGGGCGGTTGGCATCAAGAACGTTTCGATAAATGAGCATTTTTTCCAGGGCCACTACCCCGGCACGCCCATCATGCCGGGCGTCCTGATCGTTGAGGCGATGGCGCAGTTGTCGGGCGTGCTGCTCCTGAAGAAACTCGCGCGGGCGGACCAGGTGGCGGTCCTGCTGAGCATGGACAAGGTGAAATTGCGCAAGAGCGTTCATCCGGGCGACCAGTTGCGGCTGGAGGCCGAGGTGCGCCGCTCGAAGGCCCGCACGGCTGAGGTCCACACGCGGGCCTGGGTCGGCGACCAGTTGGCCGCCGAGGCCAGGATCCGTTTCATGCTCGTTCCCGCCCAGGAGGAGTCGTAAGCGTCCATGGCGATCAGCAAGTTAGCGGTGGTTTCCCCGAAGGCCGAACTGGCCGACGACGTCGAGATCGGCCCGTTCTGTTACGTTGGCCCGGACGTCGTGATCGGCGCCGGCACGGTGCTGCAGCACGGCGTGAGCGTCGTCGGCCATACGAGCATCGGCAAGCGCAACGTCTTCCATCCGAACGCCTGCATCGGCGGCCCGCCGCAGGACATCTCATACCGCGACGAGCCAACGCGCGTCGAGATCGGCGACGATAACGTCTTCCGCGAATGCGTGACGGTCCACCGCGGCACGGCCAAGGACGCCGAGGTGACGTGCATCGGCAGCCACTGCTACTTCATGGCGTGCAGCCACGTGGCCCACGATTGCCTGCTGGAAGACCACGTCATCTTCGGCAACAACGTGCTGATCGGCGGGCACGTGCACGTGCAGTCGGGCGTGCTCATCAACGGCGGCGCGGCGATGCACCCGTTCACCACGGTCGGCCGGTTGGCGTACGTCGGCGGCCTGACGAGGATCGTCCAGGACGTGCCGCCCTTCATGATTGTCGAAGGGCACCCCAGCCGGGTGCGCGGCATAAACGCGGTGGGCATGAGGCGGGCGGGGATCTCCGAGGACGTGGCCGAGGCCATGGGCAAGGCATACCGGCGCATCTACCGCCGCGGTCGGCCCCGCGAAGAGGTCCTCGACGAGATTGAGAAAGAGGGCGGATGGCCGGCGGAGGTCCGGTACCTGTGCGAGTTCCTCCGCGACAGCGGCCGCGGCAAGCATGGCCGATACCGCGAGTCGCTCCGCAAGAAGCCCCCGGCGTAAGATTGCGATTTGCGCGGCGGGTCTCCTGACCTGCCGCGCAAGAGTGCCGCATGAACGCGCCGGTAGCCGGCCATTCGCGCGGCGGTTCGGGAGAACCGCCGCGCACAACAAGGCAGATCGAGTCACCAATCATGCATAAACCCCTGAGAATCGCCCTTGTCGGCGCCGGGCACATGGGCAAGTTCCACGCCCTGGCGATAGCCGAGCGTCCCGACGCGCAACTCGTGGCCGTCTGCGACGTTGATGAGCCGCGCGCCGCCGCGCTTGCCGCCCCGGCCGGGGCTAAGGTCGTGACCGACGTGCGGCGCCTGGCGGGCCAGGTCGACGCCGCCGTCATCGCCGCCGCCACGAGCGCACACCTGGCGCTGGCCGTCCCGCTGATGGAGGCGGGCGTGGCCGTGCTCATCGAGAAGCCCCTCGCGCCGACCAGCCGCGAGGCCCGCGAAATCGCCGATGCCGCGCGGCAGACGGGCGCCGTGGCCCAGGTCGGCCACATCCTCCGCTTCGACCCCGTGACCCGCGCGATTGCGGGGCTGGGCGTCCGGCCCCGTTTCATTGAAGTCTCGTGGATGACGCCGTTCACGTTCCGCAGCATGGACGTGGGCGTGGTCATGGACCTGATGATTCACGGGT
>JAPLMO010000484.1 GCA_026386995.1 Planctomycetota bacterium
GCGGAGTACGTGCTGGCGGCCGTCTTCACGCTGGCCGAGAAAGACGGCTTCCGCGTTACGGATAAGGTTTTGGGCATCGTGGGTTGCGGCAACGTGGGCGGGCGGCTCGCGCGGCTGGCGGAGGGCATCGGCATGCGGGTCCTCAGGAACGACCCGCCGCTGGCACGCGAGACAGGCGACCCGCGATATGTGTCCATCGAGGCCCTGGCCGAGGCCGACATCGTTACGTTCCACGTGCCGCTGGAGCGCAGCGGGCCGGACGCCACGTATCACATGATCAACGACCAGCGGCTCGCGGCGATGAAGCGCGACGTCACGATCATGAACTCGTCGCGCGGCCGTGTGGCGGACTCGGCGGCACTCAAGAAGGCCGTGGATGCCGGCCGCATCGGATCGCTCGTCCTCGACGTCTGGGAAGGCGAGCCGAACATCGACCTTGACCTTCTTGACCGGGTGCATCTGGCAACGCCGCACATCGCCGGGTATTCTTACGATGGCAAGATCAACGGGACGCGGATGGTGCTGGAGGCGCTGTGCCGGCATTTCGGCCTCGCGCGCGAGTGGGACCCCGCGCCGCTCATGCCGCCGCCCGCCGTGCCGCGCGTCCGGCTGCCGGGCGGCCTCTCGGTGCAGCAGGCGCTCGGGCGGGCGATCCGGGCGGCGTATGACATCGAGGCGGACGATGCGCGGCTGCGAGAGATCGCGGGCCGGCCGCCGGAGGAGCGCGGCAAATACTTCAGCACGCTCCGCAAGAAGTACCCGGTCCGCCGCGAGTTTCCGTCGATGACGGTCGAACTTGCAGCGCCCGACGCGGCCGTTGAAGCGGCGATCAGGGCGCTGGAATTTTGCGTCGAGATTCGCACCAACATTTAGCCGCGGTGCTTGCACCGCGCGTTTTTTGACGAGCACGCGTGCGTTGTGCCAGGGGGCGGAAGGAACACGCCGTGATTATCGGCTAAGGCCACAAAGAAGGCGTGCTGCCCGATACCGAGGTGCAGGACCTTTGCAGGCACGCCCTGGTAGGCCTGGACCTGAAGGGCAAGCGCGTCCTGGTGCTGATACCCGACTCGACGCGCACGGCGCCGGTGGGCCTCATGTTTCGGACGCTGGTGGGCCTGGTGTCGCGGCGGGTGGCGAAGATCGATTTTCTGATCGCCCTCGGCACGCACATGCCGATGAGCGAGGAGAAGATCCTCAAACTCCTCAATATGACGGCCGAGGAGCGCAAGAAAAAGTACGCGAAGGTCGGCATCTTCAACCACGCATGGGACGACCCGAAGGCCCTGACGACCCTCGGCACCCTGACGGCCGCCGAGATGGACGCCCTGAGCGGCGGCCGCTACGCGCGCGACGTGCCCGTCGAGATCAACCGGCGCCTTCTGGACTACGACCGGCTGTTTATCGTCGGGCCGACGTTCCCGCACGAGGTCGTCGGGTTCTCGGGCGGCCACAAGTACCTCTTCCCCGGCGTCGCGGGGGCCGAGATCATCAACTTCTTCCACTGGCTGGGCGCCCTGGTGACGAACTGGGAGATCAACGGCGTCAAGGACACCGTGGTGCGGCGGGTGATCGACCGGGCGGTGGAATTCGTCAAGGTCCCGATCACGAGTTTCGACATGGTGGTCACGCGCGAGGGTCTCAAAGGGCTCTACATCGGCGACGCCCGCGAGGCGTTCTCCGCCGCCGCCGACCTCTCGGCCCAGGTCCACATCAAGTACGACGACCGCCAATACAAGCGCATCCTGGGCATCGCGCCGCTGATGTACGACGACCTCTGGACCGCCGGCAAGGTGATGTACAAACTGGAGCCCATCGTGGCCGACGGCGGCGAACTCATCATCTACGCCCCGCACATCGGCGAGGTTTCGCACACGCACGGCAAGACGATCGACTGCATCGGTTACCATTGCCTGGACTACTTCCGCGAGCAGATGGACAAGTTCTCGGACATTCCCGGCGGCATCATGGCCCACTCCACGCACGTGCGCGGCCTGGGCACGTACTGCAACGGCATCGAGAAGCCGCGTATCGCGGTGACGCTGGCCACCGGCATCTCCGAGGAGCGCTGCCGCAGGATCAACCTCGGGTACATGGACCCTAAGAGCATCCGTGCGGCAGAGTGGATCGGCCGCGAGAAGGAAGGCATCCTCCTGGTGGACCACGCGGGCGAGGTGCTGCATCGGGTAAAGGCTTAAGATCAAGAAAGAGCGTTCGAGACATGGCCAAGGCGAAGAACGTGGTCGTTGCGCAATCCGGCGGGCCGTCGCCCGTCATCAACAACTCCATCCGCGGCGTCGTCGAGACGTGTTTCGCGATGCCCGAGAAGTTCGGGACCGTGTATGCCGCATGGCACGGCATCGAGGGCGTCCTGAAGGAGGAACTTCTGGACCTCTCGGCCCAGCCGCGCGAAGAGGTCGCGCTGCTGCGCACCACGCCGGCCGCCGGCGCGATCGGCACGTGCCGCTATAAACTTAAGGCCCAGAACGCCGAGGACTTCGCCCGCGTCATCGATGTGCTGAAGGCCCACAACGTCGGCTACTTCTTCTACACCGGCGGCAACGACTCGATGGACACCGCCAACAAGATCGCCCAACTGGCGGCCCAGCGCGGCCTGGACCTCGCGGCCACCGGCGTCCCGAAGACCATAGATAACGACGTCGGCGACACCGAGTTCAAACTCATCGACCACACCCCAGGCTACGGCAGCGTGGCCCGATACTGGGCCTTATGCGTCCAGACCGCGAACGAGGAGAACATGGGCTCATGCCCGGCCGACCCCGTGCTCGTCATGCAGGCGATGGGCCGCAAGATCGGTTTTATCCCGGCCGCCGCACGCCTGGCCGACCCCCAGCGCGAACTGCCGCTGCACATCTACCTGGCGGAGGCCGACATCACGCTGGAGCAACTGGCCGACGAGGTGAGCGATGAACTCCGCGCCAGCGGCCGCTGCATGGTCGTCATCAGCGAGGGCTTCAGCGTGGGCGACATCGCCGCACGCAAAGATTCTTTCGGCCACGTGCAATTCTCGTCCTCCGGCACGACCGTGGCCCAGGTGGTCGTGAACTTCCTGAACGACAAGGGGCTGCCCGTCGGCGGGGCGGCGCGGTGCAACGTGCCGGGTACGGACCAGCGGCACAACATGATTTACGCCTCCAACGTTGACCTCGACGAGGCGTACAAGGTGGGCCAGAAGGCCGCCTTTATCGCCGCCGAGGAAGGCAGCGGCTGGATGGCCACGATCCTGCGCGAGCCGGGCAGCGTCTACCGCGTCCGGTACGACAAGGTTCCGCTGGAGGCGATGGCGAACTCCGAGCGGAGGTTCCCGAAGAACTGGATCGCCCCGAACAATCGCGACGTGACGGACGACTTTTTGGCGTACGCCCGTCCGCTCATCGGCGAAGACTGGGTGAGCGTGCCGCTGGTGGACGGGCGGCAGCGGTTCACTCGCTTCAGGCCGATCTTCGCCGAGAAGAAGTGCGGGGCGTACGAACTTCAGGCGAAGCGCAAATAGAAGTAATTTCATATTTAGCCGCCCGCCTTGGCGGGCGCGTGTTGTTACACGAGGCTCAAAATCGCGACTGGTCAAAGAAAGGCACTGCCGATGAGCAAAGAGATTGTGCTGCGTTACGGCATGAACCCGCACCAGAAACCCGCCCGCGTGTTCGTGGCGGAGGGCGAGTTGCCGCTGGAAGTGCTCAGCGGCTCGCCCGGCTTCATCAACATCCTCGACGCGCTGAACGCGTGGGCCCTGGTGAAGGAACTCCGCCAGGCCCTCGGGCGTCCGGCGGCGGCATCGTTCAAGCACGTCAGCCCGGCCGGCGCGGCCGTGGCCGAAGTGCTCTCGGACGCCGAGAAGAAGGCCGCGTTCGTCGAAGACATGCCGGACCTCTCGCCCTTGGCCGTGGCGTACGCGCGGGCGCGCGGGGCCGACCGCATGTCGAGTTTCGGCGACTTCGCGGCCTTCAGCGACCGCGTGGACGCCTCGACCGCCGAACTGGTGGCCCGCGAGGTCTCCGACGGCTGCATCGCCCCCGGCTACGACGCCGATGCCCTGAAAATCCTCCGCGAGAAGCGCGGCGGCAAGTACTGCGTGCTGGCCATCGACGCGAACTTTCAGCCCCCGGCCACCGAGAGCCGCATGGTCTACGGCATCTGGCTCGAGCAGGCCCGCAACGCGGCCATCCCCGGGCCGGACCTCTGCAAGAACATCGTCACCAGGCAGAAGGACCTGCCGCCGTTCGCGGTGCGCGACCTGGTGGTGGCCACGGTGGCGCTGAAGTACACGATGTCAAACTCCGTGGCGTTCGCCAGGAACGGCCAGTGCATCGGCATCGGCGCGGGGCAACAATCGCGCGTCCACTGCACGCGCCTGGCGGGCTCGAAGGCCGACATCTGGTGGCTACGGCAGCACCCGCGCATCCTGGAGGCGAAGTTCAAGGACGGCATCTCGCGGGCCGAGAAGAACAACGCCATCGACCAGTATTTGCTCGATCACCCCACGCCGTTTGAAAAGAAGGTCTCGAAGCAGGCGTTCGCAACGGCCCCGAAGCCGCTGTCGTCAAAAGAACGGCGCGAGTGGCTGGAGCAACTCGACGGCGTCAGCCTCTCGAGCGACGCGTTCTTCCCGTTCCGCGACTCGATCGACCGTGCCGCGCAGTCCGGCGTCCGCTACGTCCTCCAGCCGGGCGGCAGCGACCGCGACGACGCGGTCATCCAGGCGTGCGAGCAGCACGGCATGGTGATGGCGATGAGCGGCCTCAGGCTGTTTCATCACTAACGGCACACGCGCCCGCCAAGGCGGGCGGCTAAATATTGATGCCGTTCACATTTAGCCGCCCTGCTTGCATGGCGCGTGTTTTGCCGTTGCGCGTAAAGCAAGCCGGGCAATCTAAGTGCGAACGACCTCATGCACATTTAGCCGCCCTGCTTGCAGGGCGCGTGTTTTGCTGTTTCAAGCAAAGCAAGGGGGCACGATATGGTCATCGCCTATCACGTCATTTTCAGCACCTATGGATTCTGGCTGCCGAATGACCCGCGGGGTTCATGGTCGGACTTCGTCGGTGCCTGGGAACTCGTTCGATTCGGCAAGGCCACCAAAGTGACCACGACTCGCTCAGTCGCCGCAGTTGCTCACGACCATTTTTTGCGGCGCGAAGCGAAGACGGCGCTTGAGCATCCGCCCGTCGCCTTTACGGGCAAGCAGGCATTGGCGGTGGGCCGCGGTTTCGCGCGAGCCGTAAAGGAAAGCGGCTACACCGTGCACGCCTGCACGATCCTGCCGGAGCACGTGCACATGGTCATAGGCCACAGCCCTCGTTCGGTCGGCCGCATCGTGGGGCACCTGAAAGGCCGTGCAACTCAGCACCTGGCAGCCGCAGGCTTGTGGCCCGATGCCGAACGTCCCGTGTGGGGCAGGAAGGCCTGGAAGGTGTTTCTCGACTCGCCCGAGAGCGTCGCGGGCGCCATCGCCTATGTCGAAGCAAACCCCAAAAAAGAAGGCAAGCCCCGCCAGCGATGGTCGTTTGTCGGGCCGTTTATGCATGGTCGGCAATAACACGCGCCCTGCAAGCAATGTTCAACAAGCCGTTCACACTTAGCCGCTCGCCTTGGCGAGCGCGTGTTGTTCGTAACCAACAACAACACGCGCCCTGCAAGCAGGGCGGTTAAGTGTGAACGGCCTCTTTTATCGCCACGGCGGCGTTTCGGGCAGCAATTTGTCGAACTCGGCGATCAGGCGGGCCTCGTACTCGCGGTCGTACCGGCCGGCGAGGAACTTCGGGCCGGCCTCACGCACGAATCGCTCCCACGACTCTTCCTCGTGGCCGGGGTTGATCGGATAAAACAGCGCCTTGTTGGCCTTGGCGGCCTTGAGGTCGCCTGGTGCGTCGCCGATCATGAGGATGCGTTCGGGCGGGTACTTGCCGCCGGCGCCCATCGCAAGGTGGTCCTTCTTCGTGCCCATCTCCTGGCCGGCGATGATCGCCATGAACCTGGCGATGCCGTGCTCCTGCCACTCGCGCTGGAGGGCCTCGCCGGGCGTGGCCGAGACCACCATCATGTCGGCCTTGCCCGCAAGAAGTTCCAGGCTCTCGCGCACGCCGGGGAACGGCGGCACTTTCTTGACGACCTTCGCGACCATCTCGTTGATCGCCTTCGACCAGTCCAAGACCTGGGCGAGTTCCGCGTTGCCCGTCCGCTCCACTTCTGCCGCCAGTTCGGGGTTCCCGAGGGCCTTCGCGCGGCCGGTCCACGCGGCCAGTTCCCTGAGGAGCGGAATATCGACCTTGCGCCGGATGACCTCCGACCGTTCCCTGAGGAGGTTCATCACGTGCTGGAGGGCGTGGAAGCGGTTGCAGCCGCGTTCCTGGGAGTAGAGGTTGACGAAGTCCCACGCGGCGCGGGCGTACTTCGAGACGGCCGCAAGGTCAAACTTCCAGATGGTCACGGGGCAGAAACACTCCTTGTGCTTCGGCTCCATGGTGTCGAACGCGCAGCCGTCGGAGTCGATGCCGACGAAGTACCGGCACGTGGGCTGAAACCCTTTCAGTTTCTCATGCGGATCGGGTGCGGACACGGCCCGTCTCCTTGCTTGGGTTATCAGAGTCGCGGGTATGCTAGTGTAATGTTTCACTCAGATGATATCTTATCCAGGGCGACCGGGTGCCACGGCTGCGCTGTTTGCAGCCGTGCCACCGTTCGACGCAGAGCACGGCTGCAAACAGCGCAGCCGTGGCACCCGATACCATAATGTGCGATAATTCTGAAACACTACACTAGCAGCGCGGAACGAAGATTCAAGCGTTTTGGGGCGAAGGCCTTGAATCGGCGGCATGGACGGCTATGATACGACCTCTTACCGATATCCTGATAGAGCAAGGAGTATGGGCATGGCAGATGCGGCTTACCTTAAGGAACTGTTCGCCCTCGACGGCCGCCGCGCGGCCGTGATCGGCGGCGGCGGAGTGCTGGCGGGGGCGATGTCGATTGCCCTGGCCCGCGCGGGCGCAAAGGTGGCGATTATCGACTTACACCCCGCGGCCGCACAGACGCGGGCCGATGAAATCAAGAAGGCCGGCGGCGAGGCCCTCGCCCTGGCGGCCGACTGCACCAGGCGGGCCGACCTCGCGGCGGCCTCGGCCGCCATCGACAAGGCATGGGGCGGCACGGACATTCTCATCAACGCGCCGGGCCTCAACTCCGGCACCCCCTTCTTCGAGATCACCGATGAGGAGTGGGAGAAACTCATCGCCGTGGACCTGAAGGGCGTCTTTCTGGCGTGCCAGATCTTCGGCAAGGGGATGGTTGCCCGCAAGTCGGGCAGCATCATCAACATCTCAAGCGCCTCCAGCGGCCCGCCGCTCTCGAAGGTCTTCACCTACGGGGTGGCCAAGGGCGGCGTGAACCAGATCACGCAGTTCCTGGCCCGCGAGTGGGCGACCGACGGCGTGCGCGTCAACGCCCTCGTCCCGGGTTTCTTCCCGGCCGAGCAGAACCGCAAACTCCTGACGCCCGAGCGCAACGCCCAGATCATGGCCCACACGCCGATGAAGCGGTTCGGCGAGGCCCACGAACTGCTGGGGGCGGTCCTCTGGCTGGCCAGCGAGAAGGCCTCCAGTTTCGTCACTGGCGCGCTGGTGCGTGTGGACGGCGGGTTCCTGGCGATGACGATTTGACGTGAAAACAACGGCAGGCCGCCGTACATATCCAGCCTTATACTACGGCGCCACTCCCAGATTGTAGCGCGGAGGTTTATCCCCCGCGCGGTCCTGCGCGGGGCACAAGGCCCCGCGCTACGGCACGTAAGTTTGGCTACGTTGTAGCACCAGCACTCCCGATTACCAGCCGTAACCGCCGTACGAGATCGGAACGACGAATTCGTTGCTCAACTGCACGTAACTGGCCCGGCGTTCGCTGCTTTCCTTCTTGAGCCTAGATTGGTCGGGCCAGGCGCCCTTGCCGGCCATGGTCATCAGGGCCTGCTGGAACTTGCTCTCGGCTTCGGCCATTTCCTTGCATGCGGTCTTGGCGTTCGTGATTTCGGCCTTGTCCTGATTCGTGACGGACCCGGAGTACGGCGTCATCTTCGGCTGCAACTTGTCGAGTTTGGCCTTCAGGGACGCGATGATCTGCGTGCCGAGGGCCTGGAGGCGGTTGCCGGTCGCGGTGCACACCTCGTGCGGTCCGTCTGCCGGGGCATCGGGCGACAGGCCGATAACCTGCCTGGCATCCTCGGCCACGGGCAGGAACGCCGCCACGACCTGCTGCGGCGTCGTGCCGCGTATGATGGTTGCCACGCGCGCCTTCAGCCGCGCGCCCCGCGCGGTCGCCAGGCGCGTCAGAGCCTCGTTCAGAACGTTGTCGTCCGCGAGCGTCGGGCCGCCGGCGACCGGAGCCTTGACCGGCGTTCCGGGCGGCTGATAGACGCCGGCTGGGGAGGACCGCAGTATCTCCGCGATACCGTCGTACTTTGCCCAGTCGTCGGTACCCTTCTCGAACCGTTCGCGCAGCCGCTGATAAGCAGCGGCGGCCTGTCGCCAGTCGCCCTTCTTGCGGTACGCCTCGGCGAGGATGCGGATGGCCTCGGTCTTGGCGCCGTCGTCGCGCGCGGTCTTCAGAAGCGTGTTGGCGGCCTCAATAGCCTTGTCGAATTCGCCGGCGGCCAGGACGGCCTGGATCTCCGCCACCTTCTGCCCTTCCTCGATGTTGCCGATGGCCGGGGGGGCGGGCGCCGAAGGCTTGATCGTCACCCCTCCCGTGGGGGCGGCAGGGGCGCCCGTCGCCGCTTTCTTGCCAGGCACTTCGGCGGCGCACGGCACGCCCAGGGCGACCGCCGCCAGGATCATCAGAACTATCGCTGTTCGGTTCACCGTGTCTCTCCCTTGCATGAGGTTGCCCTTGCGCATGGGCGTCTTCACTCTGTCGGGACGCCTTAGTAATAGCCATAAGTGCCGGACGACCAGTGATGATCCGATACGGGCGGCTTAAACTGCGCCGCCATCTTCGTATAGGCGGCCTGGCGCGCCACGCTTCCCGCCCGAAGCTTCTTGCCCTCCGGCCAGGAGGACAGGCCGTTGACCTTATCGAGCACGTTCTGGAACGCCCCCTCGGCCTTCGCGAGGTCGTTGCAGGTGTTCTGGCAGTTCAGCATTTCTGTTTTCTGGTTGCCGGTCAGGCGGCTGGCCGCGATGGCCTGCTGAAACCCGCCCTGCTTCGCGGTCAAGGTGCCGATGGCGTCCTTGCCGAGTTCCGCCAGCCTCTGGCCGGCGGCCAGGGCCGCCGCCTGCTCCGTGTCGGGTGACAAGGAAGGCGCAAGGACCCGGGCCTGGCGAAGTTCCTCCGCGATGGGCGCATACAAGTTCATCATCTCCTGCGGCGACCGGGCTCGCTTCATGGCCGTGATGCGGGCCTTGATCTTCTCGATGCGGGCCTCGGCCAGTCGAACCAGGGCCTCGGCCAGCGCCTGGTCCTCTGAGAGCGGCTTCGGGCTGGAGAGGGCGGCCGACGGCCCGTATACCCCGTTGACCGATGTCCGCAGGACCTCGCAGATCGCGTCGTAGCGGACGTAGTCGTCCGCCACCTTCTCGTAGCGGTCCCGCAACCTCTGGTAGGCCGGCACGGCCAGTTTCCACTCGCCCTTCTTCCGGAACGACTCGGCCATCAGGCGCGCGATCCCGGTCTTGGCGTCTTCGTCCTTGACGGTCCGCTGGATGGCCTTTACATTCTCCAGGACGTCGTCGTACTTGCCGATGGCGAAAAGGGCTTCCATCTCCGCCACTTTCGTCCGCTCGTCGACCGCGGCCGGCGCACTCGTACCGGCGCTCTTGACGCCCGCGCCCGGCCCCGGCGGAAACGGGGCGGCAGCCCAGGCCCACCCTGCCGCCAACATCACGACCGCAACAACCGTGATTGTCAATTGTCGCATGCGTTTTTCCCCCAACTGACAAACGCCGGTGACTTGCTTACAGCTTCCCGGCACATCAGTATAAATCGGGCGCTGCAAAGTGCAATAGATAATTGCCCGTATCCCCTCAGTTTTGGGCGATCCTTCGTCCCAAGCAGGGTGGCATGCCCAGCGCGCTGTTCGCTGGGCATGCTGTCGCCGCGGCCACGATTTGCGCGGCGGGTCAGGAGACCCGCCGCGCACAATACGGAAGTAGCGCTGTCATACTGACACACTACGCAACACGGCTCTCCAAAATTGTTTAACGCGGCTCGCCTCGCTATAATGCATCTTTTCACGGATCCGGCTACCGGCACTGAAACACCGCGTGGCCCCCAGGACCGTTTCCGGCGCAGTGGGCAAAGAGGTTCCCCGCGCAAGGGCCAAAGCGACATCGTAGTCTTAGACGCACGAGCCGCAAAAAAGTTTCACCGGGCGGCCGGATTCCCCCGCCAAGACACCGCGGGCGGAACATCAGCCGACGCCGGGGGTTTGAAATCGTAACGGATACCGCGGCCTGTAGCACAACAGCGATAGATTGCGATTTGCGCGGCGGGTCTGTCGCCCAGGCGACTCTTCGACCTGAACCGCCGCGCGAGAGTGCACCGAACCTTTGAGGAAACATACATGAGCACCAACGCCGTCGCCGCACCCGCCCCCGAATCGCCGCCCCAAGCCTGGTACCGCGGCCTCTCGAGGTACCACTGGTTCGTCCTGCTTGTGTGCTGGTGCGGCTGGCTGTTCGACACCATGGCCCAGCAACTCTTTACGCTGAGCCGGACGCCCGCGATCACCAGCCTGCTGGCGGAAGGGACCGCGAAGGAGGAGATCAAGTTCTACGGCGGCATCGCCACGATGATTCTGATCTTAGGCTGGGCCACCGGCGGCATCTTCTTCGGCTACCTGGGCGACAAGTGGGGACGCGCCAAGACGCTGGTGGTGTCGGTCCTCTTCTATTCTCTTTTCACCGCCCTGTCGTCGCTCTCGGTGTCGTGGATCGATTTTTCGATCTACCGGTTCCTGACGGGCCTGGGCGTGGGCGGCACGTTCGCGGCGGCCGTCTCGCTGGTGGCCGAGACCCTGCCCGCCCGCTCGCGCCCATACGCCCTGGGGTTCCTCCAGTCGCTGGCGGCGTGCGGCAACGTGGCCGCGGCGGCGGCCAGCCTCTACCTGAAGCCCAGCGAACTGATGCTCGGCTGGGAAGGCTGGCGATGGCTGTTTCTCGTGGGCGCCCTGCCGGCCATCCTGGTCATTTTCGTCATACGGCGCCTGAAGGAACCCGAGGCGTGGGTCAAGGCCAAGGAGGCCGAGCGCCGCGGCGAACTCAGGGCAGGCCAGAAACTCGGGAGCATGAAGGAACTCTTCGGCGACCCGCGATGGCGCCGCAACGTCATCGTGGGCTTCGTGCTGGGTCTGGCGGGCGTCGTCGGCCTCTGGAGCATCGGATTCTGGCTGCCCGAACTCGTGCGAGAGGTCGTCAAGAACCCCAAAGAAGGCGACTGGTACGTCAGTTGGGCCATGATTCTCTTCAACGGCGCCGCCGCCATCGGCACGTACCTGTTTACCCTGCTGATGGCCCGCATCGGGCGCCGCCCCTCCTTCGCCTTGATGTTCGTCGGAGCCATCGCGTCGGTCCTTTGCGTGTTCGGCTTCATGACGCAGCCGGATCAGGTGTGGTGGATGGCCCCGATCCTGGGCCTCGGAACGCTGACGATCTTCGGCGGCTACTCGATTTACTTCCCGGAACTGTTCCCCGCGCGGCTGCGGGCCACCGGCGTCGGCTTCTGCTACAACACGGCGCGGTACATTGCGGCCACGTTCCCCTTCGTCCTGGGATACCTGACCACGGTGTACAAGGACCTGAACCTGACGACCCTCAGTTCGCTCGGTAGCGTTGACAGTCCGTTCCGCTACGCCGCGTTCACCGTGGCCTCCGTTTTCATCCTGGGGCTAATCGTGATTCCGTTCGGCCCCGAGACCAAGGGCAAACCGTTGCCGGAATAGCGCGTGCCAATAGTGCGTCAGTTACGAGGGGATGTGGCACGGCTGGCTTGTCCAGCCGTGGCGGAAAGCCCGCGAGGTTTCCCACGGCTGGACAAGCCAGCCGTGCCACACCCGCTAAGGTGACGCACTACGCGTGCCGCCTGGAAAGTATTGCAATGATGCCGGGCCGCAAGGTAGAGTGGAACCCGGTTGGCCGGTCGCATGGGCGACCGCGTGTGAAAGGAGTTCCGGCATGATTCGTTGCATCGCGTCAGGAGTCTCGGCCATGGCCTTGCTCTTTGCCCTGGCTGGCGCCGCATCGGCCGCCGACGCCCCCGCGCCGGCCAAGAAGGTGAGCGCCGTCGTCATCACGGGCGGCCACGGCTACGAGCAGAAGCCGTTCCTGGCCGTGTTCGACGCCATGGACGGCGTCACGTACAAGCACGTCGACGAGAAGGTCGGCGGCGAAGCGTTCGAGAACATCGACGACTGGAAATACGACGTCATCGTCCTGTACAACTTCAACCGGAAAATCTCCGACAAGCAGGCCGAGAACTTCGTTAAACTCCTCGACAAGGGCGTCGGCCTGGTCATCCTCCATCACGCCATCGCCGCCTACCAGAACTGGCCCGAGTACCGCAAGATCCTCGGCGCACGCTATTACCTGAAGGACGAGACCGACGCCGCCGGCGTCACCCACAAACGCTGCGCCTACAAGCACGACGTGGACATGAAGGTGCACGTCGAGGACCCGAAGTGCCC
>JAPLMO010000116.1 GCA_026386995.1 Planctomycetota bacterium
GTCCATCTGAATCTGGATGTCGGCGATGCCGGTCCAGCCCGTTGTGTCGAAGGTGAAGTAGTTCGGGTCGAAGCCGACGATGCCGCTCGTCTCGGCGATGGTGAACACGCCGCTGGCCGCCGGGGCGCCCGAGGCCACCTTTATGAGGAACTTGTCGGTCGCATCGGCAGTGATGTTCAGCGTCCCGTTGACCTTCAGGAGGTCCCAATCCGCGCCGGGTGTGCCCGACGTGTTGTCGATCTCCCACAGGTACGCGCCGCCCTTATCCAACGTCATGTTGTTGTTGATCGTCAGGGTGCCCACGCTGGCGCCTGGGGCCAGGGTGCCGCCGGATTGCACGGTCACTGTCTTGCCGGCGGCCAGCGTGATGGCGCCGGTGCCGCCGAGGGTGCCGGTGCCGCTGACCGTGTAGTTATCCCCACCAGTGTGCGTGCCATTGACCAACAGCGTGCCGGCGTTGACATTCGTGTTGCCGGTGTACGAGGCTATGCCTTGAATCACCATCGTGCCGGAGCCTTCTTTAACCATGGTCATGCCGGCCATCCATTCGCCGAGCCCCCCGAAGATGACCCTCCCGGTGCCGTTCATCGTGTAAGTGACCGTTTTGTCGGAGGACGTGGCGCTATCCATGACAGCGTTGGCGCCAAAGATCAAATCCCCCGGGCCGTCAAAAGGTATGCTGTTTACGTAGACCCCGTTGGGGGCATCCTCAATTCGATGCTGGCCGGGGAGGACCGTAACCTTGATGCCGGGAAGGAGAACGGTATAGCCGTTGACCCATGTTGTGCTGTTGTAAATGTTGCCTCCAATGGCTACGGTCACTGGCGATAGACCCTCGTAATTCAAATCGCCGATAAAGCACCCGCCGCCGGTCTGGACGAAATCGCCCAAGAGGGTCACGGTGCCGCTGGTGTAAGTATCGGGCATGCCTACGGGTGTGCCTCTGCCTTCGTTGCTGCCAATAGCAAGGGTATACGCTCTGACGTATCCTAAAGTCAGGTCGCCGTAACCCATGAGCCTCACGTTAGGACTTCCAGGGAGAATATCGGCGGTGATCTGGTGGCTGCCGCCTTGGACGATCCAGAGTTCGGCGTTGAGCTTCTTCGAACTGGCACTGCTGATGGTGGTGTTCACGTCAGAGTTGAAGAAGATTCTACCGACACTGCGGTCAGTATCGCCGAGGTCCACCGAGGGATTCGAACCGGCAGTGCCGAAGACCGGATAGATACCAGAGGAAGGAGGAGTTCCGTCCTTCCAGTTTACATAATTACCGTTAATATCCGTGGCGCCCCAGTCTGATGAAACGCCACCGAGCCACGTCGCGTCTGCGGCATGGGCAGGTGACGTACACGCTCCGCACGTTGCGGCGATGATCGCTCCGCACGCGAGTAGATTTCGGAACAATATGCTCAGATTCGTTCTCATCACAGGCTCCTTTAACAGTTGTGAAGGGATGCGCCTTCGGCCCGAATCGAGCACTTGATTCGGCCTTCTCCTTCGCGGCCCCGGAACGCGCCAGGGACGGTGCCCATATTATTATCGTTGATGATGGCCAGCGTGCCGCCGTCAACCACCGTGCCGCCGGTGTAGGTGTTGGCGCCGGTGAGTTTCAACCTGCCGTCGCCGGCCTTGGTCAGGCCGCTGGTGCCGGTGATGACGCCGGTGATATACACGCTCTTTGGTGCATAGATATCGACGGGAGCGAGGGCGTTGACGGTGATCGTGGGCGTCGTCCCGGCGAGCGTGAGGATGTTGGCCGGGGTGGCGTTGTTGTCCAAAATCCAACCTGCGGCCGTGGCCGTGTCGCCAAAGGTGAGGTTGCCGATCGTGCGGGCAGTATCGAGGTGGATCGTTCGGTCGGCGGTGATGTCAATCGTACTGAAGTCGGCCGTATTACCCGAACCGTCCGCGATGGGGCCGGCGCCGCTGCTCCAGTTGGTAATGTCGCCCCAATTGCCCGTGCCATCCAAGGTCCACGTTCCGCTCTGCGCCTGTGCCGTCCCGGTCCAGAGGGCTAAACCCCCCGCGACCAGGATGGCGGCGAGCCAGCGGCATGCCCGAGATCCGGCCTTGCGGCGCCCGGCAGCGCCTGCCAACCCAAGCCCCAGAAGATTCATCGTGTTTCGGCTAAGTATGATTCTATCCTTGACGTGACGAGACCTGACCCTGGTTCCATGTGGATAGTTCGAACGCTCCCCTGTGAGTGCGCAGGAGGCGCCTATCGCTACTGAGGAGAAATGTGTCGGTGGCCTGACTGTCATCAAGGCCCCCCCAATCCAACCGCCTAGAACCGCCACCCCCTGTGGGTGGACGAATGAGATCTGACCTAAGCGCACGGCGTGGGGTAGTATACCTCACGTTTTGAGCGAAGTCCAATCGCGAAGAGATTTGTTTGTTGCTCCGCCAGCGGCCATTCCGACCGGCCTGCCCAAATTGCCCAGATTGCCAATCTTGTAGACTTCAGCCCCCTGGAATCGCCGCAAGGCAGTAGCCGCTCAGTTTTGGGTGCTCCTTCCCCTGCCGGGTGGCATGCCTACAGCCTGGTCGCCTGGGCGACCCGCCGTTGCCCGCCACAGGCGGGCAGGCTGTGGGCATGCTCCATGGCCGCGGCGACAGCATGCCCAGCGAACAGCGCGCTGGGCATGCCACCCAACGCCGTTAACCAAGTGCTGATGAGAACTGATTTCTGATAGCGGCAATTCGAGCTGTTTCGTGCCGTGAGAGGCTGTGGAGTTTCGGAGGTCCGGGCGGATGATCGTTCTTTTTGC
>JAPLMO010000003.1 GCA_026386995.1 Planctomycetota bacterium
CGTTCCACACGACCCTTGGCCTGAGGCGACCCCGCCGGGATGTACGGCATCCCCAGTTCCCGCAACGCCCGGGCCACCTGGCTCTCCGGCTCGCGGCCCGCCAGGGCCTCCGCCTGCGTCGGTGGCCGCACGGCCTTAAACAGGCTCTTGCGGTCCGCGTAGGTGTTCAACGCCCGGCCGTACCGACGCACGTAACGACCGATCACGTCCAGGTTGGCCAACGTCGTGTCGCCGGGGTAGAACCGTGACACCGTCTTGCCGGTGGCGTCGTCGATCACCGTGATCAACACCGGCTCGGCCTCGCCTCGGCCCTCGAACCAGTCGTGTTCGCTGGTGTCCATCTGGACCAGTTCCCCCGCGCATGACCGCCGCGGACGCCACAGGTGCACGTGTTTACCGCGACGACGCACCTTCCAGAGTCCCTCTTTGACCATCCACTGACGAAGCGTCTCCCGGTTCACCGACAGCCGATCACGCCGGGCCAGCTTCTCCGAGGCCAGCGTCGGGCCGAAGTCCGCGTAGTCGGACCGAACCCGAGACAGAACCTCCTCCCGCGTGGCGGCCGACGTCAGGCGGTTCGACGGCCGGCCCCGCGACCGGTGCACCAGACCCGCGTCGCCCTGCGTGGCGTACCGCGCCTGCAGCCGACGCACATGACGCACCGTGAGATTCATCAGCCTCGCCGCATCCACCTGCTTCAACCGCCCTTCCGACAGGGCCGACATCACCTTCATCCGATCCCGTTCCTTCGCACTCATTCGTAGTTCCATCCTCTTTCGTTCGGCTGTTCACCCCGAAAGAGGACATTTCTAATTTGCGGAAACCGGACATTATCACTTTGCGGCGACATAGTTTCCGACGCGGTTTCGTGCTGCGCTAATACGTCAGCGCGGTATTGCGATTTGCGCGGCGGGTCTCCGTACCTGCCGCGCAAAGTTGCGTTGTAGTATTAGTCGCAGGGCCTTCCTCAAGGTTGCCGCCGCGGCGATTGACCAGGGAAACGACTTGACGGCAACGACGGCCGGGGCTTGAGGCGAACGGTCAGGGGTGTCACCGGACGCACTCCTGGAATTAAGTAAGGCGTCCCCGGAACTCCCCCCACTGAACACAACCCGCTGCTAAGCATTAGTGTGCGCCTCCATCCGCCTCATGCGCGCGTTCCTTGATAGCCTGCTCGATAAGTTGGCCGTAACTCTCAAAGGCCAACTTAAACTCCTGCGATTCCCCGAGCGGGATACCAAGAAACAGGCGTGAAACAACTTCAATCCACTGGTTCACAGCCATGACAAAATACATCTCCGACATCTCTGGCGAAATCCTAGGGTTGACCACAATGCTTCTTTCGGTCTCGCTGGCGTAGTAGTCCAAGGTTCTAGTGCTAGTGTGAATCTGCTCCGAAAAAGCACAATAGTCTCTGAGATAGTTGTCTTGCATCTTGGCATTGCATGCCATTTCCCTGATCTTTGATGCCCATCTATAATTTTGCCCGTTCAACAGTGTCTTGTGTTCGCAAACTGCTCCATTCAGTTCCGCCTTCTTCTTCTCATCTAGCTCGCAAGCCGCCAACTTCTCTAGCCAAACCCTGTGTTTCTGCGTGGAATGAAGCGAATAGTCCTTGAAACCCGCGAAGTCCTCACCTGCCTCGGCAAGGTTGTATGCCATCTCCGTCAAGACTCTGGCAACTATCGCCACCGTTTCACCATAGCCCTGGCGTACGGCCCAAACGATGCACTCGCCCAAGTTCAGAGACCTAAACAACATCGCGCCCCCGTATTGAAACCGCAACTGATCCTTTGAGTTCGCACATTCGTGATGATCGCGATCCTGAATCATCCGCCTTGCGGCGGCCAGCATCACCTCAAAACGATCCGCCAACTCCGGAATGTAGACTTTCTTCATTGATATTCACCTTTCTGGTACATCCAACCTGGACACGCAGTATGACGCGGGTCGGCTGTCAGCATCCTCCGCACAAGTGCGCATTCACGCAGGCCAGCGGTGCCTCTGCAAGGGTGTTCCCGCCATGCTAGGCTGCAGTGGCGTAGCCGGGAATTGTTGACCACGCCAGCCCCAGAACGGCGGCTGCGCTCTAGCCCCGGCCGCAAGGCCGGGGGCGGCGGCAAAGGGTAGAGAACCGCCGGCCCGCGGCCAGGCCGCTTGCCCGCCCGTCGGCGAGTTTCCCGTTTGGCTCAGATTACTTCGTCCCCGGCGTTACTGCAACAGGCCGCCGCATACTCGGAAGACACGCGGACATTCTTGGCATCTTGCCGCCGCGTGATACGCCACATCAAGGCGAGTGTTACCGACAAGGAGATAATAGTCAACAGGTCGCTAAGCTGAGAAATCCGCGTTTCTGCTATGAAGTCATAAACGGTGGGATTGATCTTGCGCCACATGCTAATTGTAGTCGTCAAGGAGTTGTACGACACGTAATTGCTGACCAGCCATGCCGCCCACCAGAACTTAAGAATCGCGGCACCAGGCGCCGTCATCCAGCCCAGAGGGTGCGCGTCGGCCAATGCGGGGTCGCTGGCCTTCCAGATTTCCTTTGTTGCCTGGTAAGGCCGGAACAAGAAGACGATAGGGAGAAAGAAATATCCAACGGTCCAGCCGGGGGAAAACCTTAGGCAATCGGCTCCCAAGGCGCGCAGATTCTTGTGAGCGCGATGAATCCAGACCATGAACAGAACCAGCCCTGTCACGTAGGTCAGGAAGTATAACAGGCTGATTATGCCTTTGTATAGGTCGTTGAGCTCGCCCTCGCTGACGGTTGGTGGCTTCCCGTCCACAATTCTCTGGAGCAGCCCTGCCTGTATCTGTAACGAGAGGATGGCGAGCGTGGCGAGCACGATGCTTGCAATGATGAAACCCGACGCCCACTTGGCCCGGTTCTCGCAGGAGACATACGGCGGTATGAAACTGCGTTCGTCGGTCGTCATCTCGTGTTTCCTTCCTCCGCCGTCCGCTTGCGTTTCAACCTTGGGGGGCGTCGTTGCCAAGCCGCTCTCTTGCGAAACGATCAGGCCCTCTTGCTGGATCGGCCAAGCAACCCCTTTTTGGCCAAACGTCGCCTTTACTCGTCTGGACACCAAGAAGTATGGGATCCAGACGGCCGCAAGAACAACGGCGCTTTCTAAGTAGCGGCCGGCGTTCTGCTCGAGGTCTCCCAGTGGCCCCTCAACCACACGCATTGTCCAGCCGTAGGCCACGCTACAGAGCAATGATGCGACCCTTTTTATGGAGTGGCCGGTTTCCTGGTCAAGGTCTCCGTGCGTTCCCACAACCACAAGCATTATGAAGGCACAGGCCACGTTGGCGAGCAATAATGCAACTACCAGTTTTGGCGCCCACGGCTTCCCCATGAGGAACACGACAGCAACCCATATTTGGAACATGACGAACCCGATCTGCAAAAGCACAATGTAACCGAACAGAACCACTAGACCGGAGGCGGCCACCGCGAGTATCAGGAACCCTATGTTGAACAAAGGACTTAGGACAAGGCACGCCGTCGGGAATAAGAGCCACCCTTCGCCGATATTATTGATCCCTACAAGGGAAGTATTTCCGCAGGACGGGCATGTTGCGGTTTGCCCAACCTTCACCCTGTCATGCAGGAGCGGCGGCGGCACGACGGGGGCGCTCAGGACCTCGCCACAAATTGGACACTTGAGGTTGATCGTGGCCTTCAGGCGGTGGAGACGCGAACGCCGCCGCCAGCGCAGCAGAAGGCAACCGACGACAATGACAAGGGGCGCCATGACGAGGAGTCCAAGAAGCGTCCAATCACTCCCCTGCGGCTGCTCCTGGGCTGACGGCGGGACCTCGGCGCTCGACACGCCTGCACCCAACGACCACAAGACCGCCAGTGCCCCCAGGCCCACAGCCGCAAGAAGCCAATGCTTGCGGCGCTTCCCACTGGGTAGAACCCGCTCCCGATTCTCAAGGAGTTCTTCGGTCGTCATGGCGAGGCCCTTTCGTTCCGAGAGTTGCAGCCATTTACGGATCGCCCCCCGTGGGCAGAATCAGGATGGCAGAGTCATGCTATCGGTTGACGTGAATCATTGCAAGCCCCGAAGGAGCGACCAGATAATAGCCCACGGCGGAAGCCGTGCGTAGCCAAGCTCGAAGGGGCGTCTTCCTCAGTACGACAGCGCAGGATTGCGATTTGCGCCGCCCTTGGCCCTATTTAGCCCTCCGTGAATACACGGGGGGCGGCACGCGGGAGGCGCTTGTGGCCGCGCCGCCCCCGGTGTATTCACCGGGGGCTAAATAAACGCGCGCTTTGCGCGGCAGGTCGCAGTTCACCCGCATGGGCGGGTATCCGCCACGCAAGACCTCAATCGCTGCGTTGTCGTATTGGCAAGGCGGCGTTTACGGCATCGCCCTGCCGCTTATTGCCGCTTTCTGCGCCGTTATGCGGAAATTGTGCTTGCATTTCCCCGGCCATGGTGTATAGTCCACCACCGGAATCAGCCGCGCGGCCGCATCGGCGGTCGCGGAGATTCACGCAAACGATGGCTACGGAACCTTTGGAAGGAGAAGCGCCATGTCGAAGGAATTTGTCGATCGTACGATGGAAATGGTCGTCGCCCGCAATCCCGGCGAGACGGAGTTCCACCAGGCGGTCCGCGAGGTCGCCGAGTCGGTGGCAGGCGTCATCGACAAGAACCCGCAATTCGCCAAGATGAAGATCATGGACCGCCTCGTCGAGCCGGAACGCCAGATCATGTTCCGCGTTCCCTGGACCAACGACAAGGGCGAGGTCCAGGTCAACCGCGGCTTCCGCGTCCAGTTCTCCACCGCCATCGGCCCCTACAAGGGCGGCCTGCGGTTCCACCCCTCGGTGTACCTGGGCATCATCAAGTTCCTGGGGTTCGAGCAGATATTTAAGAATGCCCTTACGACGACGCCCATCGGCGGCGGCAAGGGCGGCTCGGACTTCGACCCCAAGGGCAAGAGCGACGCCGAGGTCATGCGATTCTGCCAGGCGTTCATGAGCGAACTGTTCCGCCACATCGGCCCCGACACAGACGTTCCGGCCGGCGACATCGGCGTCGGCGGACGCGAAATCGGATTCATGTTCGGACAGTACAAGAAACTCACCAACTCGTACACGGGCATCCTGACGGGCAAGGGCCTGGAGTGGGGCGGATCGCTCGTCCGGACCGAGGCCACAGGCTACGGCCTCGTGTACTTCGTCACGCGCATGCTGGAGGCGCGCGGCAAGTCGTGGAAGGGCCTGGATGTCGTTGTGTCCGGCTCTGGCAACGTGGCCATCTACGCCGTCGAGAAACTCCAGCAACTGGGCGCGCGGTGCGTCGCCATGTCCGATTCCAACGGCTACATCGTGGACCCGAAAGGCATCAACCTCGACACCGTCAAGCAACTGAAGGAAGTCGAGCGGGCACGCATCAAGGAATACGTGCAGAAGCACCCGTCGGCCAAGTATGTCGAAGGCTGCGACGGCATCTGGTCGGTCCCCTGCACGGTTGCGCTGCCCAGCGCCACGCAGAACGAGATCGACGAGGCGGCCGCCAGGAAACTCGTCAAGAACGGCTGCATCGCGGTGGGCGAAGGCGCCAACATGCCCTCGACGCCCGAGGCGATCAAGATTTTCCTCGATAACAACGTCAGTTTCGGCCCCGCCAAGGCCGCCAATGCCGGCGGCGTGGCCACGAGCGCCCTGGAGATGTGCCAGAACTCCATGCGTCTCTCATGGACCTTCGAGGAAGTCGATTCGCGCCTGAAACTCATCATGAACTCCATCTTCGAGCAGTGCACCAAGGCCGCCGAGGCCTACGGCCAGAAGGGCAACCTCGTCGCGGGCGCAAACATCGCGGGGTTCCTGAAGGTCGCCAGGTCCATGATGGCCCAGGGGCTCGTATAAGAGTTGCTTTGACCGCCGATGTTCGGAATAATGGGTCGCTCGCCCCGGCCGCACGCGGGGCGAGCGATTCCCCTTTGACAACAGGCGATTCGCGTGGCGAACCTGGACAACCAGCGCAAGATCATGGCCATCCTTCGCGTCCTCAACGACGCCGGCCGGCCCCTGGGCAGCACGAAGATCGCGCGGGGCCTCCGCTTGGCGGGCATCGACCTTGAGCAGCGGATGGTCCGCAACTACCTCGACGCCCTGGATGCCGGCGGCCTGACCGTCAACCTCGGCCGCAGGGGCCGCGAACTTACGGACCGCGGACGCCGCGAACTGGCCGCCTCCTTCATCATCGACAAGGTCGGCTTCATCGACGCCCGCGCCGACGAACTCGCATACAACATGACGCTGGACCTCGCGCGGCACGCCGGCACCGTTATCCTGAACGTTTCCGGCATTCCGGCGGCGTACCTGGACGATGCACGCCGCATCATGGGCGGCGTCATCATGGCCCGCCTCGGCATGGGCCGTTTCGGCCTGATTACGCAGGCCCCGGAGGGCGTGCCCGGCCTGGCGATCACCGCCGGCGAGGCGGTCATCGGCACGGTCTGCAGTATCACGCTGAACGGCCTGCTGCGCGCCGAGGGCGTGCCCACCGTCAGCCGCTTCGGCGGCCTTCTGGAGATCCGCGACGGCCAGCCCCTGCGTTTCACCCACATTATCGAGTATTCCGGCTCGACGCTCGACCCCATCGAGATATTCATCAAGGCCGGCATGACCAGCGTGCTGAAGGCGTCCAAGACCGGCAACGGCCTTATCGGCGCAAGTTTCCGCGAGGTTCCCGCGGTCGCACTGCCGCACGTCCGCAAGGTCATCCAGCGGATGGACGAGGCTGGCCTGTGCGGCACAGTCCTCGTGGGCGAGCCCAGCCGCCCGCTCGTCGAGATTCCCGTCGACCAGGGCCGCGCGGGAATAGTCGTCACCGCCGGCCTCAACCCCCTGGCCGCCGTCCAGGAAGCAGGCATTCCCACCGAGAACCTGGCCCTGGCCCGCCTGACCGAGTTCGGCAGCCTCGTTTCCCTCGTTTGACCCGAAGCGCCTGACCGCCCCCCCCACCCCCCCGGCGATTTGCGCGGCGGGTCTCCTGACCTGCCGCGCAAAAAACGCGGCAACCGAGGTCGCCGGCTAAATGTGCCGCGGGGTAGTTGGTGCTTTCTGGTTCCCGCCATTTTGGCCCTTGACGTAAGTCGCGTTTTTGCAAAAACACTTACGTTCGTGAAATCTTTCACAAGCCTCATAGGTGTCCCTTTTTTTGGGGGGGGGCGGGAGGCACAGAAATGAAGAGTGCGGAGTGCAGAATGCAGAGTGAAGAACTCAACAAAGGCAACGGCGCAGGTGGAAAATGGGAACACGCCAGAGGCGGGCAGGCCATGGAACCAGAAACAAGCCCGCGGCACTGCCGCGGGGTGGACCGGCGGCAACCGGGAACCGGAGCGCATAGTGCAGAGTGAAAAACTGAACAAAGGCAAGGAACTGCCTTGCGGCGATTCCGGGGGGCTGAAGTCTACAAGATTGACAATCTGGGCAATTTGGGCAGGCCGGCCAGAATGGCCGCTGTCGGAGCACGAAAAAAGCGTCCGCAGTTTGCTTTCGCCCACAACTTGATGTATACTTCCACACTTTGATACTGCGCGCTTGGCTTCTACCGGGTTCTTCGACCCAGTGGGGGGTGGCGGTTCTGGGCGGTTGGATTGGGGGCCTAGATGAAAGTCAGGTCACCGGCACATTTCTCCTTGAGTAGCGACAGACGCACCCTGCGCGCTCGCAGGGGAGCGTTCAAACTATTTTCATGGAAAGAATGGAACC
>JAPLMO010000336.1 GCA_026386995.1 Planctomycetota bacterium
CTCGATGGAAGAGACCACCACGGGCGTCATCCGCCTCAGGGCGATGGAGAAGCACGGGCAACTGAAGTTTCCCGTCGTCGCCGTCAACGACGCCGACTGCAAGCACCTCTTCGATAACCGTTACGGCACCGGCCAGTCGACGCTCGACGGCGTCGTCCGCGCCACTAACATGCTTCTGGCCGGCAAGAACGTCGTCGTCGCCGGCTACGGCATGTGCGGGCGCGGCGTGGCCACGCGGGCGCGCGGGGCAGGGGCCATCGTCATCGTCACCGAGGTCGATCCGCTACGGGCGATCGAGGCCACGATGGACGGCTTTATCGTGATGCCGATGATCGAGGCCGCACGCGTGGGCGACCTCTTTATCACCGTCACGGGCGACATCCACGTTATCCGCGCCGAGCACTTCAAGGTGATGAAGGACGGGGCGATCGTCTGCAACAGCGGCCACTTCAACGTCGAACTCGATCTTGAAGCCCTTGAGAAACTGGCGAAGAAGGTCCGCCGCGGCGTGCGGCCGTTCGTCGACGCATTCGAACTGAAGAACGGCCATCTCATCAACGTGTTGGCCGAGGGCCGCCTCGTGAACCTGGCCGCCGCCGAGGGCCACCCCGCGTCCGTCATGGACATGAGTTTCGCCGTCCAGACCCTGGCGACCGAGTGGGTCGTCAGTTGCCGCGGCAAACTCGAAACCCGCGTCCACGACGTGCCGCATGAGGTCGATGAGTACGTCGCCGCCCTGAAACTCCAGACGATGGGCCTGGTGATCGACACCCTTACCAGGGAGCAGGCGAAATACCTGGCCTCAAGCGAAATGGGGACCTGACGCATGGCTGCCATCCGACCGTTTCGGGCGCTTCGTTATAACACCACCGACCCGCTGAGCGTGGCCCTTGTGACCTCGCCGCCGTACGACTGCATCAACGCCGAGGAGCAGGAGGAACTCTACCGCACGCATCCGCATAACATCGTGCGCATCATCCTCGGCAAGTCAACGCCCGTCGACACCGACAAGCACAACCGCTACACGCGGGCCGCCAGCCTCATGGGCAAGTGGCGGCAGGCGGGCATCCTCGCGCGCGACGCCCACCCGGCGATCTACTTTTATCAGCAAGAATTCGAGATCGACGGCAAGACGTATCTGCGCGAGGGGTTCCTGGCGCGCGTCGGCCTGGAGGAGTTCGGATCGGGCAAGATCTTCCCGCACGAAGAAACTATGCCCGGCCCGAAAGAGGATCGCCTCAAACTCATGCGGGCCACCAAGGCCAACACCGAGCCCATTTTCGGCCTGTTCCCGGACCCGGAGAACCAGGTGACGGCCCTGTTCCACGCGGGCGCCCAGTCTTGCGACCCGGTGGCCCAGACGGTCGACGGCAGCGGCATCGTGCACCGCCTGTTCGGATGCGACGACGCCGTGGTCGTCAAGCGCGTCGCCGACGCCATGGCCGCCAAACCCATCTTCATCGCCGACGGACACCATCGCTACGAGACCGCCCTGGCGTACAAGCGCGAACGCGAGGCCGCCGGCGAAACGGTCGGCCCCGAGCACCCGGCGGCCAGCATCCTTATGCTCTGCGTCTCGATGCACCACCAGGGCCTAGCCATCCTGCCGACGCACCGCATCCTGTCGGGGCTGCCGAGCCTCACGGTCGAACGCCTGCGCAAGGCCACCGCCGAGCACTTCGACTGGCAGGAACTCGTCGGCGCCGAGGCCACCAGCCCGCGCGTCGACGCCCATCTGCGGGAATCGCGCGGCCATGTGTTCGGCCTGTGGGTGCGCGGCTCGTCGAAGGCGTACGTGCTCACCCTGAAGGACATCAAGGTCATGGACCAGT
This sequence comes from Planctomycetota bacterium, assembly GCA_026386995.1. Next base: position 1,833 of record JAPLMO010000336.1, read on the forward strand.
TTGCCGCAGACCACTCCAATGCCTGGCGGAAACTGGACGTGGCCATCCTCGAGCGGGTGCTCCTGAAGAACGACCTGCCCAAGGCCGTCGACCCGGCCGATCAGCCGGAACTCTCCTACGTGCACCTTACGCAGCAGGCGTTCGACGCCGTTCACGAGGACGGGGCCGATGCGGCCATCATTCTGCGGCCGCTCCCGGTCAAGAGCCTCCAGGACGTGGCCAGCCAGGGCGAACGCATGCCGGCCAAGTCGACGTACTTCTACCCGAAGGCCATCAGCGGCCTGGTCATCAACCTGCTCGACTAAAGCGTCACCACCCCCGAACCGGTGCGGCCCCGGCGCCCCCCGCGAATTGCGCGACGGGTCTCCGGACCCGCCTACCGAGTCGAAGATTCGCCTGGGCGAGGTCGCCGGCTGAATGTGCCGCGGGGGCTTATAGCCTTTAGTAGCGAAACGTGTCGCATTCACGCGCGATGCAATTCGCTACCAAAGTATACGAACCGGCGTATTCATCGGGGGCTGATCGTTCACACCCGCTCGAACGGCTCGTACAGCCGCTGGTACTCGTCCTGGGCGTAGCGGTCGGTCATGCCGGCGATGTAATCGCAAATCGCGCGATGGAGGCCCTCGGCGTCGGCCTGCTCGTGGTACTTCGGCGGCAACTGGTCCGGGTTGGCCAGGTAGGCCTGGAAAATCTGCCCGATGAACCGCCTGGCCTTGGTCATCATCCGCGCGACGCGGTAATGGCGGTACACGCGGTCGCCCAGGAACTCGGCGAGTTCGCGGACCTTCGGGGCCAGGCCGTCGGAGAGCCGCACGAGCCGGCCGGGGGCCGCCCGAACGTCGTCGAGGCCGCGGACCTTGGCGTCGCGGATGGCCCGCTCGCTGGTGGCGATGGCGTCGGACGCCATGAGGTCGATGAGCAACTTGGCGATGCGGCGGATACGCTGGTCGTCGGTCAGGTCCGCCAAACTCGCGGCGAAGTCGGCGGCCGCCTGCTTGAAGATGGCCAGGTTCGCCAAGTCCGATGGCGTGACGATGCCCATTGCGATCGCATCGTCCAGGTCGTGGCTGTCGTAGGCGATGGAGTCGGCCAGTTCGACGACCTGGCCCTCCAGGGGCGGCTGGCCGGCCTCGAAACCTTCGATCTTCGGCTGGTCGAAACGCGTCGCGTGCTTGGCCATGCACTCGCGCAGTTCGTACGTGAGGTTCAGGCCGCGGAACTGCGGGTACGGGTGCTCCAGGTACTCGACGATGCGGACGCCGTGGCGGTTGTGCTCGAAGCCGCCGTGGTCGCGCATGAGTTCCGCGAGGGCCTCTTCGCCGGAATGGCCGAAGGGGGTGTGCCCGAGGTCGTGGGCCAGGGCGACCGCCTCCGTCAGGTCTTCGTTGATGTTGAGGGCCCGGGCCAGGGTCCGCGCGATCTGGGCGACTTCCATCGTGTGCGTCAGGCGGGTGCGGAAAAAATCGCCCTCGTGCGTCAGAAAGACCTGCGTCTTGTACTCCAGCCGCCGGAACGCCGTCGAGTGGACCACGCGGTCGCGGTCGCGCTGGTAGGCCGTGCGGTAGGTGTGCTCGGCTTCCGGGTGCGCGCGGCCGCGGGTGGCGGCGCTCTTGGCGGCATAGGGGGCGAGTTCCCGTTGTTCGCGATCCTCGAAGTCTCGGCGAGTCAGCATCAGGGAGGTCCTAATCCTTTCCGGCTGCGCCAGGGTCCGCGGCGGCGCGCAGCCGATCGTAGAGGTCCTCGATCGCTTGCGGGATGACTTTCGTATCCGCCAGGACCGGCATGTAGTTGGTGTCGCCGTTCCATCGCGGCACGATGTGCATGTGCAGATGCTCCGGGAGGCCCGCTCCGGCCGTCCGCCCGAAATTGAAGCCCACGTTGAAGCCGTCCGGCCGCATCAGGCGCCGCTGAATCGCCATGACGTCGCGGCCCACGTGCATCAGGGCGAGCATCTCATCGTCCGTCAGATCCTCCAGGTTGCCCTTGTGGGCCGCCGGCACGACCAGCGTGTGACCGTTATTATAGGGGTAGTGGTTCAGGACGGCGAAGGCCGGCGGCCGCCTCAGAAAAACGAGGGCCTTGCGGTCGTCCTGGGTGTCGCGCGCGGCACACAGGAAACAGCCGTTGTGGCTGCCGTCGTTGCCCATGCCGTCGATGTAAGTCATTCGCCAAGGCGCCCAGAGGCGTTCCATGAGATTTCCTTAATTCGACAGCGCAACTTCGCTATTGAGCGAGGCGGTTCTCCTGAACCGCCGCGCGGATTGCCGGTTGCCGGCGCGTTCACGCGACACTTTTGCGCGGCGGGTCAGGAGACCCGCCGCGCAAATCTGCTTCTAGCGTTGTAGTATCAGTGGCCGCAAGTAGAGCACGAGCCGCCGCTGCACGTGCCGCAGCCGCCGCCCCCGCCGCCGCTACGCGACGTGCCGCCCATCGCGAAGGTCGAGAACTTCTTGTGTACCCTGGCACTCTTACAGGCGGGGCACTTGGGGCGCCGGCGCTCGGTCATCGAGCGGATCAACTCCTCGAACGCCTTGCCGCACGCATCGCACTGGAACTCATAAAGAGGCATCGCCGCGTCCTCTCGGGGCATCCCCGCCCGGATCGCAGTATTCTATCCGCAAGGCGGGCGGCTCTCAAGCAGGAACAGGAAAGGCGGGAAGATCCTGCTTCCCACTCCTCTCATTCGTGCTATAGTGTCTTGATACCGACGATGCTGCAAGTGGCGCTGGAGAAACAGGTTATGTCGCCAGGCGAAGGGCACGAGGATCGGTGGACCAGCACACCCATGGAGAAACCAACGATGATCCGCACCGTTCTCGTGCTTGCTGCATTAGGGGTCGGCAGTGCCGCCATGCTCGGTCTGTTCGCCACGGCGTCCTTCGGAGGGGATGTAGGCAACGCCGGCAAGTCAACGGTGGATTATGAAGAATTTCTGGCCCGGCATGACCTGGTCTGGAACCGCATGCCAACCGTCTGGGGACAAGCGCCGTTTCTCGGCAACGGGATGCTGGGCTCGATGATCTATCAATCCGGGCCGCAGTCGCTGCGTTTCGATGTCGGACGGGCGGACTACTACGGCCATCGGGATGGCTTTGGCTGGATCACCCGTTCGCGCATGCCCATCGGTTATTTCACCCTCGAAACGACCTCGCCGATCCAGGCCTTTGAGGGCAGACTGGACCTGTGGAATGCGGAATTCACCGGCCTGATCACCACTGCGCAGGGGACTGTGAAACTGAAGGCCCTGGTGCATAGCCAGCGCATGGTGATGATCTTTGACCTTGAGACTTCCGGAAGCGAGCGCAGTTGCCGCTTCGTCTGGCATCCGGAGGAGGCTGTCCCGCCGGCCAGGGCCCACGCCCTCCAGGAATTGGCCAAGAACCCAACGACCAAAGACCCTTGGATCAAGCGGTGGTCGGTGCCGTATGACCCGAACCCGCCATTCCAGTCCGCAGTTGACCAAGGCGTGGAACTCTGCCATCAACCCCTCCTTGAAGGCGGCGGCACGACAACCGCCTGGCAGGAAGTCGCCGCCAAGGATGGCCGCCGGACCATCTATGTCAGTGTCGCTCACGCCTATCCGAAAGACACCACGCGAACCGAGGCGGTGGAAGCGGTCCGTGCCGCCCTAGCCGCAACTCCGGAGGAACTGATCAAAACCCATCGGCAGTGGTGGCATGAGTATTATCCGGCCAGTTTCATATCGCTCCCTGACGCCTACTGGGAAGGGTTTTACTGGATCCAGATGTACAAGGTTGCTTCGGCCACCCGGTCCGACCGGGCCTTGATTGACTGTCTTGGGCCATGGTACCAGCAAACCGACTGGCCCATGGCGTGGTTCAACCTCAACGTGCAGTTGACTTACTGGTGCGTGGCGGACTCGAACCGGCTCGACCTGGGCGAATCTCTCGCCGGACGCTTCGACCGCTACCGAGACAACCTGATCGCCAACATGCCAGCGCGATTTGGCGGAGACTGCGCCGGCTTCTATACGACCGTGCCACCGGATCTCTACTCGCCGTGGGAGATGCAGTCGCTGGGCGACCTGCCATGGGCCATGCATAATTATTGGATGCTGGTGCGACGCAGCATGGACGAGCAGCGGATGAAGAAGCAGTTCTTCCCGTTGTTGAAACTGTCGATCAACACCTATTTGAAGGTTCTTAAGGAAGGGACCGACGGCAGACTGCACCTGCCCCCGTCCTTCTCTCCGGAGATCGGCTACGTCCCTGACGCCAACTACAACCTGGCCCTGCTGCGCTGGGGATGCCAAACGCTGGTCGAACTCTGCCGGCGGCTGAAAATCGACGAGCCATTGCTGCCCAAATGGAAAGAGACGCTGGAAAAACTGGCTGATTACCCGACTGATGCGAACGGTTTCATGATCGGCCGCGACTTCCCGCTGACCCTTGGGCACCGGCACTATTCGCACCTGCTGATGATTTATCCGCTGTACCTCGTGAATGTCGAACAGCCCGGCGGCCGTGAACTGATCGAAAAATCTCTGCGGCACTGGATCGGCTACAAGGATGGCAAGTGCATCTACACCTGGGCGGGGGCATCATCCATCGCTTCCGCGCTCAATGACGGCAACCTGGCGCTGGAATACCTGAACCGCATCAGGATGGACAGCCGGCTTACCTGCACTACGATGCAGAATGAGGGCGGTAATCCCGTCATGGAATCTCCTTTGGCCACGGCCCAGTGCATCCACGACATGCTCCTGCAGAGTTGGGGAAACTTTGAGAATCGCCGAATGCCGATTCCCGAAAGCCGATTGCACGAGAAATCAAAGCCACTGAATGGAAACGCGGAACCTGAATTTCAGAACTTGAAACCCGGTGAGGGCGGCTATATTTCCACGATTCGGGTGTTTCCGGCCGTGCCGGATGCCTGGAAGGATGTGTGTTTCAGCGACCTCCGTGCCGAAGGCGCTTTTCTGGTCAGCGCCGCTCGCAAGGGTGGCAAGACACAGTGGATCCGGGTAAAAAGTCTTGCCGGAGAACCCTGCCGGATCAAGACCGACATGGCCGAGCCCACGCTTAAGGAATCGTCCCGGCACGTGCTCAAAACGGTCGAGCCGGGCGTGTACGAACTGAACCTGAAAAAAGGTGACGAGGCCGTGCTGGTCCCCAAGGGCGCCGAAGACACTGCCGTCATTGTCGCGCCAGTGGAGCCTTTCGGGGGTGTAACGAATATGTTCGGCCTGAATCCACATCATGTAGAATGAAGTATTTCGAGAATGGGGGGACAGTCACATTTGTGCGAATGGTTGGGCTCGCCTCTTGCCGGTGACGCAAGTTCCCCACAGGGCAACCAACCCGTCCGCCCACGAGGCCCGCGAGTTCACTAAGGGCGACGGTCGGCGCCCCTTGCCTCCCTTGCCTCTCGCCAAGTAACCGCCGCCAACGTACAATCTCCTCGGTGGTCGCAAGAACATGCCCGGCCGGCAGCGTCCTGGGCATGTCACCCAGACACGGGGAGCGCCGCAGGGGCGCAGGCGGAGGCGAGCGTGAGCCGAGTCGTACAACCTTTCCACATCATGACCAAGCCGGTCAGCGGCACGTGCAACCTGGACTGCGGCTACTGCTACTACACCATGAAGCCGCGGGAACTCTATCCCGACACCAAGAAGTTCCTGATGGCCGAGGAGGTCCTGGGCGACTTTGTGCGGCAGTACCTGGCCGCGATGCCCCTGAAGTGCGAGTTCGGATGGCAGGGGGGCGAGCCGCTCCTGGCCGGCAAGGAGTTTTTTCGGAAGGCCGTGGCATTTCAGAAGCAGTTCGGCGCCGCCGGCCAGGTGGTCACCAACGGCCTCCAGACCAACGGGACGCTCCTGGACGAGGAGTGGTGCGATTTCTTCTGCGCCAACAAGTTCCTCGTCGGCATCAGCCTGGACGGCCCCGCCCAGGTGCATGATGCCAACCGCCGCGACAAGGCCGGTCAGCCCACGTGGCATCGGGCGTGGGCGGGGTTGGAACTGCTCTCGCGCAAGGGCGTTGAGTTCAACGTCCTCGTGACCCTCAACAGCGCCAACGCCCCCCACGCGGGGAACATCTACCGCTACTTCGTCAACCGCGGCATCCAGTACCTCCAGTTCATCCATATCCTGGAGCGAAAACCGGGGACGGACGACCCGACAGACTTCTCCTGCCGCCCCGAGCAGTTGGGCCGCTGGATGCTCGACGTCTTCGAGCAGTGGGCGGCCCGCGATGTGGGCCGCGTCTCAGTCCGCTTCATCGACGATGCGCTGCACGGGTTGATCTACGGCCGCGCATCGACGTGCGTGCACTCCCAGCGGTGCGCTGCGGCGTACGTCCTGGAGTGGAACGGCGACCTCTACGCCTGCGACCACTTCGTGTACAAGGAGTGGAAGATCGGGAACCTCCGCGAGACGCCCCTGGTGGACCTCGTGACGAGCCCGCGAGTGGAGGAGTTCGCGACGCTGAAGACCGATCTGCCGCCGGCCTGCCGCGACTGCGAGTTCCTCTCGATGTGCTGGGGCGGATGCCCGAAACATCATCGCCCCATCGGGCGCGATCCGGCCCGCACGAACCATTTCTGCGAGGGGTACAAGATGTTCTTCAAGCGTGCGTTGCCGGAGTTGCGGCGGATCGCCGAGTACATCAAACGCGGAGAACTCCCGCCCACGGCCGGCGCGGCCGCCGCGCAAAAGGTCCAGGCCGCCGGCGGTGCCGCGCGTCCAGGTCGCAACGACCCGTGCCCGTGCGGCTCAGGGCGAAAGTTCAAGGCGTGCTGCGGGCGAATGTAGGGTGGGTGCTATGCACCCACGCGGTTGTTTGACGTTGTGTGGCGTCGGCGTGGGTGTTCGGGCATAACGGCATGACGGCAACGGCATCAGCGTGGGTGCATAGCACCCACCCTACATGAGCGGCAATTCGCGCGGCGGGTACGGAGACCCGCCGCGCACAATGAAGTTGTGGGCGCCCGTAACTGAAGCATTACGTTGGTTCCCGTTTCGCCCGTTGTGTCTTTGGCCGCGCCGTGGGTACAATGGCCCCGCGATGTCCAGGAAACGCATCCTCATCGTCGAAGACGAACGCGACATGGCCGACCTCGTGGCCGCACGGCTGCGCAAGGAGGGATACCAGGTCGATGCGGCGTACGACGGGGCCGCCGGGCTGGACGCCCTCCGCGTCCAACCGCCCGACCTGGTGCTCCTGGACATCATGATGCCCGCGCTTTCCGGGACGGACGTCCTGGCCGAGATGCGGCGCGATGCGCGCACGGCCTCCGTGCCAGTCATTATGATGACCGCCAGGGGCCAGGAGGCCGACGTCGTGGCGGGCCTGCGGCAGGGCGCCGACGATTACGTCGTGAAGCCCTTCCGCATGGCGGTGCTCATCGCCCGTGTAGAGGCCGTCCTGAGGCGTGCCGCAATGCCCGCCGGGCCGCAAGGCGGGGCGCTGGCGGTCGGGCCCATCCGGATCGATGTCGATCGTCATGCGGTCGAGGTCGGCGGCCAGGCGGTCGCACTGACGCTGACCGAGTTCCGGCTGCTCGTGGCGCTGACGGCCGCGCGCGGCAAGGTGCTGACGCGCGAGCAACTCATCGCCCAGGTCATGGGTCCCAGCATCGTCATTACGGATCGCACGATCGACGTTCACATGACCTCGCTGCGCCGGAAACTCGCCGGGGCGAGATCGCTCCTGGCGACCGTTCGCGGGGTGGGCTCCAGGTTGGCCGCTGAGGGGGAGGTGGAGGCATGAGCCGCACGAGCCTGTTCCTGAAACTGTTCCTGGGGAACCTGCTCCTCGTGGGCCTCGTGTTTCTCGTGGCGGGCATCGTTTCCTACCGTTACCTGAGTTCGCGGTACGTCAGCGACGTGGCCGGCCACCAGGACCGGCTGGCGGCCATCGCAGAGCAGTACATCGAGCATCTCTGGCCCGTGCCGGAGGGCGAATTGGACCGCATCTGCAAGCAGTTTGCCGCGGCCAGGGCCGAGGGCGACGCCCAGGCGACGGGCGAGGACTTCCCGATACGGCTGACGGTGGTCTCCGAGGACGGCCGCGTCCTGGGAGACAGCCTGTACGATCCCGCCCGGATGGAGAACCACAGGACCTCCGCCCGGCCGGAAATCCTGAAGGCGCTCGCCGGCCAGACCGGCCTTGATGTGCGGCGGAGTGAAACGGGATCGGTCGAGTATCGGTACGTGGCGCTGCCGGTTCTTCACGAGAATCGCGTGGTTGCGGCGGTGCGCGTCGCCACGCCCGTGGTCGCCATTGTCGAGGCGGAGGCTGTCATACGCGACATTCTGATCGGCGCCGCCATTGCCGCCCTTGCTACGTTCGTGCTGGTCGGCCTTCTGGGCAACTGGCTGTGGTACAAGCCGGTGCATCGCCTTGCTGAGGGCGCGCGGCTGATTGCCGCCGGAGACCTCGATCATCGCGTGGAGATCGGTGGCGCGCGGGAACTGGCGCAACTGGCCCTGGCGCTGAACGAGATGCGCGAGAACCTGGCGCGCCAGATTCGTACCGTGACCGCCCAGCGCGAGGACCTGCGCCAGGTGGTCGCGAACCTGAGCGAAGGCGTCGTGGCCGTCGGCGCCGACGGGACCATCCACGTGGCAAATGCCGCGGCGCAGGAACTCCTTGCGCCGGGCGGTGCGGACCTCGTCGGCCAGCGTTTTGAGGCTGCGGTCCGCCATGCCGCCATCGTCGATGCGTGGAACAGGGCCATCGCCGGCTCCAAGCCCGTCCGCAGGCAGACCGAGATTCCCGTGAAGGGCGCCCGGCGGCACATCGACCTGCGCGCCTCGCCGATGCCGGTCCCCGGGGCCGCCGGTGTCGCCGGCCTGATCGTGGTCCGCGACGTGACGGACATTGTGCTGGCGGCCGCCATGAAGGCCGAGTTCGTCGCCAACGCCTCGCACGAGTTGCGGACGCCCCTGGCGACGCTCCGGGCCGCCGTCGACTCTCTGGGCGCCGAAGCGGACGGCCGCGCCCCGCCGGCCGAAATCGCGGCGATCCTTGATCGTCACCTGCAGCGGCTCGAGAACCTCACCGCCGATCTTCTGGACCTGAGCGTGGTCGAGGATGCGCGCCATGAACCGGCCGCGCAGCCGATCGCCCTGGCGTCGCTGGCCGACTGGGCGACCGCGCAGTTCGCCGACCCTGCCGCCCGCAAGGGCCTGACGCTGGACGTGGCGGGGGGTGCGCCGGGCGACGCGTTGGTGTCCGACCGGAACCTCGCGGAACTTATCCTGCGGAACCTTCTCGATAACGCGGTCAAGTTTACGCCGCTCGGCGGGCGCGTCGCGCTGCGGATCGAGCGGCAGGGGGACCGCGTCCGCTTTACCGTCAGCGACACCGGCATCGGCATCCGGCCAGAGGACCAGCCGCGCGTCTTCGAGCGGTTCTTCCAGGCCGACTCGTCCCGGACGGGCGACTCGGCCGCGCGCGGCACGGGGCTGGGCCTTGCCATCGTCAAGCATACCTGCGAGCGCCTTGGGGCGACCGTATCGCTGCAAAGCGAGTTCGGCTGCGGGACGACGGTAACGGTGCTTGTGCCCGACAGGCCCGACAACACCTGAGCGAGAAAGGGATTGTGCGTGGACATCGAGCACATGGGTTACCAAATGCCGGACCCGGTCGGGGCAGCGCGGTGGTATGTCGAGAACCTCGGCCTGCGCGTCGCGCGGAGTTTTGGCGAGCCGGCCTTTGCCCAATTTCTGGCGGACTCCTCGGGCCACGTGATGATCGAGATTTACAGCAACCCCAAGGCCCCCATACCGGACTATCGCTCTGTGGACCCGCTGGTGCTGCACCTGGCGTTTGAATGCCCGGACGTTGAGGGTGTCCGCTCGCGGCTGCTGGCGGCGGGAGCGACCGCGGAAGACGACGTCCTCCGTGCCCCGAATGGCGACGTCCTGGCGACGCTGCGCGACCCCTGGGGATTTCCGATTCAACTTGCCAGGCGGGCCAGTCCGATGATTTGAGGGTAGTAGTCTGTCACAAGTGAACCTGTGGGTGCCACGCAACGCCGTTAACTATCCTTGGTCTGGTACAATGATTCGAGATAATAAAAACAGCCCCTTTTTGCCGATTTGGGTCTTTGGTAAAGAGTCCCAAAGCAAAAAGGAGCGTGTCTATGAGGATACCCAA
>JAPLMO010000376.1 GCA_026386995.1 Planctomycetota bacterium
GAGGCGACAACCGCCCGCCGGATGCCCGCCCTGTCCATGCTCGCCAGGAGGCCCTCTACCGTCCCATCAAAGGTGGGCCGGGGCTCGAACCAGACGGCCGCCGCTTTCAGCCTCGTGATTGCGGTCGCCGCCACCTTCTGCGGGAAGGCATGGGTGTGGACATCAAAGACAGGGTACGGCTGTGCATCGTCGACTATTCTCTCTGGCGTCATGGTGCGTCTTTCGTAAGAACCCGGTGGTCCGTCAACTTTGATTATGTGGGTGCCACGGTTGCGCCGTTCAGCAACCGTGCCACCGTTTGACGCAGAGCACGGCTGCACAAGGCGCAGCCGTGGCACCCGCAGATTCAATTGTGACGGACTACCAGGCCGCCCGGCCGTGACCGCACCCGCCGTTCCATGCAGCGGGTTCAATATCAGTTAGCGGGTCGGCTTAGTCTTGGAGCACGGGCAAAGTGGGTGAAAATCCCCACAGTTGGGGAATTTGACCCACCTGCAAGCCACTTTCTCGGCTTGCTTCCCAACAGAACTCGTAATATATAGCCGAAATTTCGCATTCTCAGGGCCTTGACTGTTTGGCACGCGCCTTGCTACTATGATAGTCGAGTTGTAGTCAGTGTGGTGAACCAGGCTATGCCATGCGGGACGGTCCCGCGTGATTCAAACAGTGGCCGAATGTCCCCCCGTTCGGCCACTGCATTTTTTTTATCCCGCTTCGGACCCGCTGCGAAGTTCCCAACGCCCGTCCTCCTGGACAAGGTAACTCTCCGGCCCGGACCAGTCGCCGATCGTAAAGAGCACGGCCTCGCGGTCGCCGACCTGGAGCGTCCTTCGCCCGGGCTCGTGGCTGTGGCCGCAAACCAGGATGTCGGTCCCGCTCCGGAATTCCGCCGCGACGATCTCCTCCTTCACGCGGACGGACCGGCGAGTCTTGCGGGCCGACAGCCACCGGTAGAACTCGGCCATCGCCTTCGCTACGAAGGCCGGGAGGAGAACGAAGGCCTTCTCGAACCCCGGCGAGCGGATCCACTCCTGGATGCGAAAGCCCAGGCCGGTCCGGCCCTCCAGGTAATCGCCGTGGCAAAGGCACACTCGCTGGGACCCGACGGTCAGCCGATGCCCGGTCCGCCCGGGAACGACGCGAATGCCCGTGGCCTCCTCGAAACCGCGGCCCATGTAGAAGTCCCGGTTGCCCAGGAGGAAAAAGACCTTCGTCGTGCGGGCGGCCTCCGCCAGGGCCTGGAGCGCTTCGCGGTAATCCGGCAACCGCAGGTGCTTCGGGCCGATCCAATAGTCGAAGAGGTCGCCGAGGATGTAGATTTCGTCCGTGCGGGGCGCCTCGCGCCGGAGGAACCGAATCAGCCGCTCGGTCCGCGCGGGCTCCCGCGGCGTAAGGTGCACGTCGGATAGAAACACTCGCCGCATAGGGTTCATGCCCTGACCAGAATGACCCGCCGCCCGTACCCCGTTTTCGAGCCCGTAGCCGCGTTTTTCGCGCGGTGCGTCCGGAGACCCGCCGCGCGAAGGCTTATGTTGCGTTGCAGGTAGTAGTGCGTCAACTTTAATTATGTGGGTGCCACGGCTGCGCAGTTTGCAGCCGTGCGTCCCCGCCGCCGACCACGGCTGCACAAGGCGCAGCCGTGGCACCCACAGATTTAGTCCTGACAGGCTAGTAGTACTACTTCGCCTTGGCGGCGGTCGCCTCGCGCTGGCGCTGTTCGCGCACAAGGCCGACAAGTTCCCGCAGCGGGGCGGTCAGACCCGACAAGGTCCGCACCTCGACCTGCGGCTCGGCCAGCGTGCCGCTGACGATAACCACCGCCAGTTCCTTGCGGATGCCTTCCGCCAGTTCCGCGAGCGCCGGGATCAGCGGGTCGTCGTTCCGTTTGCCCAGCATGAACGTCATGTCAAGTTTGCCGTCGGGCTCCATGATGCCGGTGCCGTAGAGGCTGACGGCTTGCCCCTCGAGGCGGATGTCGCCCAGGTAGAGCCGCTTGCCGCGCACGAAGTACAGCACTCGCCCTTTCTCGAATGCCGCCTGGTCGGCCGGCGCCAGCCGCAGGGCGTTCATCACGCGTACCAGCGGGGGAAGTTCGTAGAGTTTGGCGTCGGTCACGTCGGCGTAACCCGAGGCCTCGACGGCCTGGGCGTCCGGCCCCTTTGCCCAGAGGCCCAGCGTGGCCCGCATCTTGCCGCCCGACATGTTGTGCTCCAGGCGGAACCCTTCTCGCAGGAGCCGCTCGAAGTCCACGCCGGCCGCCGTCATGCTCATCGCGTACCGCGTGGTCGGCTCCAGGCGTATGGACGCGAACCCCTCCAGTCGCCCGCCGTAGAACTCGCCCTCGACGTTCTTGATTGAGACGGTGTTGGCCGACGCGGACTTCTCGATCACCAGCCGCGTCTCCGAGATGTCCTTGTCGGCGATCTTTCCCTGCTGGATGCGCATCTTGCCTTGGATGGCCACCTTGTCGGCGGCCCAGCGGCCGTCGAGTTCGGCCGTGCCTACCACGCCGGAGACCTTCACGCCGAGCGTGGCCCCCACCTCGTCCAGGATCGCGGTCCCGGACCACACCGCCTCGGCGCCCTCGGGCCCCGTGGACCGGAACCTCAGCCGCGTGATATTGAGGTCCACGCGCCCGGTCGGATGGACGATGTCGAATGCCTTCCGGAACGGGCCCGGCAGCGCGTCGCGTAATGGGCCTTCCATGCGGAGGCCCTTCGTGCGGATCGTCAGGTCAAGGTCGGGGCCTTCCTTGCCGTAGGCGATGCGGCCGCCCACGCCGAATTCCGCAAGGCCGGCCCGCGCCTTTATGTCGTGCAGAAGCACCTCGCTGCCCTGGAATTCCAACTGCCCGGTCACGTGCTCCAGCGGATACGGGAACACGTCCAGGGTCGCCTGGGCGTCGCGGGCCGTCACCCAGACGTGGTGGCGGATCGTCTCGTCGGGTCCGAAGGCCTTCTCGAGGTGCGCCAGGACGTCCACCCGGCCGCACGGCGAAAGGTGGCTCCAGACGGTCCGCATCTCCGGCCCGAGCGCCCCGCGCAGGGGCTCGCCGAGCACCACGTCGGTCCCGTTCAGCGTCAGGTCCATCGCGTAGTCGTCCGGCTTCTGCTCGATCCAGCCTCGGGCCTCGATCCGCGCGCCGCTGTTGTACCCGACGAGCGAATCGATGCGGCAGGTGCCCTTGGACAGGCGCAGCCGCCCCGTCATCTGCTCGGCCTGGAACGGGAACGGCTCGTAAATCATCCGCACCCCGCGCATGCGGATGTCCAGATCGTAGTCCAGCGGTGAACCGGCCTCGGCGCCCGAGGTCACGGCGCCTTCGATGTCGGCCACCCCCGAAAGGTGAAACGCCTCCAGGGTCGCCCGGTCGCGCTCGGGCAGCGCCTGCCGCAGGTCGTCGTCCAGCGACACGTCGCGGCCCGAGACCTTCAACTTGACCTGCTCGGGTGCGCCGTCCTGCGGCGTCAGGACTTCGCCGGATATCGTCACCGTCGCCGGGCCGTGCCGGCCGCGCACGTCGAGAATCTCGGTCCGGTCGGACCAGATGTTCACCTCGCCCGTCGTCTCGGTCAGGAGGTACGGGAACTGCACCGCCTTGAACTGGCAGTTCAGAAACGCCAGGTGGACGGCGACCTCTGGCGGGGTGTTGGCGCGCGGCGGCTGGTAGACGGCCACGTCGGCATCGGCCGTGCCGCTCGGCGCGTACTGGTCGTAGATGTTCCGCTGCTCCGGCCTCAGGGCCGCCCGCAGATCTTCGTCCAGTGCGAGGCGGCTGGCGTGGATCTGCATCTGCGCTTCCATCGTCGGGCCGGGATTCTTCACCCACCCTTCCAGGCGCACGACCGCCTGGCCGTGGCGGCCTTCCAGATCCCGAGTCTCGAAGCCTTCCGGGCCGAACTGCACCGTCCCGTGCATGCGATCCAGCGGGTACGGAAACTCGGCGTACGTCATCTCGACGTCGCGGCAGGCCGCCGTCCCCGAGACATCCAGCGGCGCGTCGGGGTCGGGCCGGCGGGCGCGCAGCGCCACGTCGACCTGTCCGCGCGGCCGGTAGGTCGTGTAGAGGGCCTCCATTTGCGGCGCCACGCCAACCAGCAACTCGCGGGAACCTTCGAAGTCCACGTGGTCCGCCTGGACCGAGAGGTCCATCACAAGGTGCGGCTGGTCGAAGCCGCTGACTTCGCCGTCCAGGCGCATCGGCGTTCCGTTCACCAGGCCCTGGATGCCCGACAGTTGCAGGCGCGACGCCGACGAGAACGAGCACCGCCCCGTGAGGTTCTCAAAGCGGTACTTCAGCCCCTTGTACTCGTGCGTGAAACTGACGCCCGTCAGGTCCGCCGCAAGGTGATAACCTTCCTTCTCGTCGAAGAGGATCTTGACGTTGACGGAGTTGCCCGCCCCTGTCAGTTCGAAGCGGTCCCAGATGCGCTGGGCCTCGGGCGGCAGGCTGCGGTACAGTTCCTCGTTCAGCACCACGTTGGAGGCCTGCCCTTCGAACTTCAGCGACCCGGTCCGCGCGTCGATCAGGCCCGATGCGACGGCTAACTGGACCGTCTGGCTCTTGACGTCGGTCTGGAAGCGGAACATGTCGGGGTCCGTCTCGCTCGGCATAAGCAGCCCCGACACGATCATCTGGTGCGAGTAGACCGTCTCGCCGCCGATGCGGCGCTCGATCTTGAGCATGCCCTCTTCCATCGCCACCACGGGGCGCATCTTGATGCCCGCCTCCAGCGGCCGCGTGCGAGCCAGGGCCTGGAAGTTCCACTTCGCCTCGTTCCACAAAATCAGGTTGATCTGCGGCCGGTGAACGACGATCTCCGTCACCTGCGGCGACAGAAGCAGCAGCGACAGCGGCGTGATCCGCAGGTCCACCTGCTGCGCAACCAGCAGCGGTTCATCCTTCGGCGGCGGCGGGAGGATTCCCAACTTCTCCGACGACGGAATGATCCGCAAGTTCTTCAGCACCAGGCCCTCGCTCCAGGTGAACGTGGCGTGGCTGATGCGGACGTCGGTCCCGAGCAGGTCTTCCAGGTAACCTTCGGCGAACGCCTCAACGCGGGCGTCGCTGGTCAGGTACAAATACGCCCCCGCGAGGGCCGCAACCGCCACGAGCGCGCAGAGCACTACGATGCGCCGGCGACGGTGGCCACGCGCGCGGGCCTCGCGGCGGTCCTCGTCCACCGGATGGGCCCAGTGGGCTGGATGCTCGCGCCGCTGCTGGTCTTCGTTCGGCGACGATTCCGGCACGCACGACCTCCTCAGGCAAACACAACAACACGCGCCCATTAAAATGGGCGGCTAACCAGGCTGCCTTTCAGCGCTACGGCGCTGTTCGTCGCTCGGCCGCGTGATGATCGCCGCCAGCCCGGCGCCCCCCAGGATGGCCAGCACCGGGGCCACGGGCAGCCGGTCCTCGACGCCCCCCGCCAGCACCGCCCCGGCGATCGTCACATACACGGGCGCCGCCAAAAGCCAGACCAGCACGGCCGCCCGCTGCCGGAGCGTCCAGGCGCCAACCAGCGCCAGCGCCCCCGCCGGCAGAAGGCTGGTGTAGCCGGCCACAGGAGGCAGCGGCAGGCCGCTCGGCTCGCGGGCCGGCCACGGACTCCAGATTCCCGCCGCACGGGAAGCGACGCATTTCATCCAGCACGCCGGATCGTCTGCTATCTGGCCCAGGCCCTCTTTGAGATAGAGCAGGTCTGCGCCCACCTCATCAAGTCCTTGCGCGTCGCGGGCCATTTCCCGTTCCACCGGAAAGCCGCACGTACATTTCATTTGGGTCCCGGCAAAAAGCCGGTGACCCGCATCGGTCGCAAGAACAGGCGCCCCGACCGTTACGGCGTTCCGCACGACCCACGGAGACAGTGCCGCCACCAGCACCGCCAGCCCGACGGCCCACCCGGCCAGGTAACGTTTGCGCCCGGGCGCAAGAACCGCCACCGCGCCAACCATGATCGGCAGGCCGGCCATCCGCCAATCCAGATACACGGCGGCGGCCGCAAACAGGCCCGCCAGCGCGGCCCACGGCCATGCCCGGCGGCACTGCTTTGCGGCGTCGATGAATTTCAGGCCCGTCCACGCCAGCGCCACAAGCACAAGGCCCAGCGGCACGAGCGGCAGTAGCAACGCACAGGCGTAAACCTGATACGGATCGAACACCAGGAGCGCCGCGGCCGCGGCGGCCGCCCACATTCCCGCCAGACGCCACGCCAAGTACGCCGCCAGGGCCATCGCAACCGCCCCGATGACCGACTGGGCGGCCGTCAGGAGCCGGATCCCCTGCTCCGCCGTCCGCAGGGCCTCCGCCACCATCACCGGGTACCCCGGCGTGCGGTCGGCCAGGCGCTGAGAGGCCTGCGTCTCGGCCCCCGGACCGGCGCCCTCGAACGACAAGACAAACCCTTCGCCGGCGGCCAGAGACCGCGCGATCCGAAGGTTCGCCCATGCATCGGGCGTCGGGGCGGCCCGACCTTCGGGCATCACAAAGATCATCGCCAGCCGCACCGTCAGGCCCAGCGCTATCAGGGCAACCAGCAGCATCCTGGCCCGGCGCGCGGCAGCGGCCGAAAGGTCGCGCACTTCGACCTTGTCGCCAGCGCCGCGATCCCCCACCCCTTGATTGCTCATACGGGAGCGCATAGTATCGGCAATAAGCCGCGAAATCAAGGCAGACCCCCGCGGCACGGGCGGCAATAAGCATGCCCGCCGGGGCGTTTGCCATGTCGGAGTACGCACACCATACCAAGGAGGCGGTCATGGCCACGATGCGCGGCATGCGGCGGCGTGAGTTTCTCGGGGCGGCCGCGGCGGGGGCCGCCCTGGCGGCCATCGCGCCGAGGCTCGTCTGGGCCGGCGAAACGTCGCCGAAGGCCGCACGGCGGCCCAACATCCTCCTCGTCGTCTCCGACGAGCACAACGCCTCCGTCACCGGCTGTTACGGCAACACGACCGTCCGGACGCCGAACCTGGACCGCCTGGCGTCGCGCGGCGTAACGTTCGATGCGGCCTACACGAACTCGCCGCTATGCGTCCCCTGCCGCCTGTCGCTGACCGCCGGCAAGTACATCAGCCGCATCGGCGCCTGGAACAACAACTGCTGCCTGCCGCGCGACGACTACCCCAGCCTGCCGCACATCATGAACGCCGCCGGGTACGAGTCATACCTCTGCGGCAAGATGCACTACGATGCCCGCCACCGGTACGGCTTCACCGAGATCGGCGGCAACATGAACAGCAGCCGCATGACCGGCCGGGGCGGCCGGCGCAAGGTCGACGACCTGACCGCGCGCGGCCTGTCGGGCCGGTTCTCCGAGTTCCGCGTGGCCGAGAAGTGCGGCCACCAGGCGCACGACGGCGCCGTCACGGCCGGCGTCACGAAGTTTCTGGCCGAGCGAAAGCGCGGCGATAAACCGTTCTTCCTCCTCGCCGGGTACATTGCGCCGCATTTCCCGCTGATCGTGCCGCCGGCGTACTACGAGCCTTACCGCGGCAAGGTGGCCATGCCCGAGATTCCGCCGGGTTTCCTCGAAGGCATGCCGCTCAACTACAAGCACCTGCGGGCCGGGTTCCAGATGGTCGATGTGCCCGAGACAATAGTCCGCAAGGGGCGAGAACTCTACTACGGCATCACCCAATGGATCGACGATCAGATCGGCCAATCGCTGAAGGCCCTGGCTGAGAGCGCCGTGGCCGAGGACACTGTCGTCATCTACACCACCGACCACGGCGAGAACATGGGCGAGCACGGCCTGTGGTGGAAGAACTGCGTGTACGAAACGGCCGCGCGGGTGCCCCTGATTGTCAGTTCGCCCGAGCGGTGGAAAGGCGGCCGGCGGCGAGGCGGGGCCTGCTCCCTCGTGGACGTCGTCCGCACGGTCGCCGACATCGGCGGCGCGACCGTCCCCGACGACTGGAACGGCGCAAGCCTCTGCCCGTGGCTGGACGATCCGCAAGCGAAGTGGAAAGACCTCGCCGTAAGCGAGTACTACGCCCACAACATCGCGTCGGGGTACGCTATGCTCCGTAGCGGCCAGTACAAGTACGTGTATCACACGCCGCCCGACGACCAGCACCCCGCCCAGCGGGAACTGTACGACCTGGCCGCCGACCCGAAGGAGTTCACGAACCTTGCAGCGCGGCCGGAAGAGAAGCAGCGCATCGAGGCCATGCACGCGACGCTGGTCAAGGAACTCGGCCAGGACCCCAACGAGACCGAACTGCGCTGCCGCGCAGATTACGCCAAAGGCTACGGCGACGCCCCCGCCGGCGGCAACGGCGGCGGCAAGAAGGGCAAACGCAAGGCGGCAGCCGAGACCCAGTAGATTGTCACGATTGAATCTGTGGGTGCCACGGCTGCGCAGTTTGCAGCCGTGGTCGTCGGCAGGAACGCACGGCTGCAAGTCGCGCGGTGGGCAGTCTTGCCCACCGCGCGGCGGGCAAGACTGCCCGCCGCGCGAAACTTGCCCAAGTGGCGCTGTCGTACCAGGCGCCGCCGACGCAGCCAGCCCCTTGTATTCAGGGCGTGCCGCGCGCATTATCTACATTTCAGGGCAGGCTTGCGAGAACCGAACATCGAGAGGAGGCCGCGTGGAAGCGTTCCCTGTTGTCATGGCCGGCGGGATGGGTTGCGTCTGGTGTGTGCTGGTCGGCGGTATCGGTGCAGTAGCCATCGCCGGGACGGTTCTCTGGATATGGATGCTCATCGAGTGCCTGACCAAGGAGGGGGACGAGCACAACAATCGCCTCATCTGGACCCTCGTCATCGTTTTCACACACGCCATCGGGGCGATCATCTATCTTGTAGTCCGTAGGCCGCAACGCATCAAAGAACTCGGTAAGTAGCCCGGCAGAGGGCACGTCTATGACGGATGAGGAAAAGATCAAGAAGTGGGTCGAGACTTGGAAGCGCGCCGGGCCGGCGCTTGAGCGCATCAAGGCCCGCGAACTGCGCGAATGGAAGTATGACCCCGTCATGGTCGATGCGTTGCTTGAGATCGGATTCCTCTTCCCCGCACCGCGGCCGATGACAGGCCTCGTGGAGCAGCAGCGGATATTCGGGAAACTCCCGCGATGAACCACCTATTTGCGGTCACATAGCGCCATCTTCACGCTACGTGATTGTAGTAACGAATTTGGCATACCGTGTGCAGGGCATTGAACAGGTGTTCTCCCCAATGGATCTCGTAGTTGAGTCGCCACCGGCAAGCCGCCCGACGCAGCACATCCGCGGTGCCGGGACGGCAGATGACCAAGCCCTCCAAGAGGTCGCGGTAGACGTCGGCCAAGTCGTCCGCAAGGCGCAACGCTTGCGCGGCGTCGTTTTCCAGGCCCAGCCCCCCAAACACGGAGGACAAGCCCGAGACTTCACGTCCCACCACCACGCCCACTTGCCGATACAGCGCGTCCCATTCTTCCGCGGTCATGCGCGGGCCGTTTTCGTCGCCATCGCCCCATGCCAAATCGGGCGGCAACTCCTCGGCCCGGCAAGCAAGCCGAGTCATCGAGCGCATAAGCCGAGCATAGAGGTCTTGAGGGGTTCCCTGCCGAATCTCGTCAACCAACGCACAGAAGGTCTCCCCCTCGTCGCGGAATGCGTTGATTTTTTCGATCACCTCGTCCGAAGTTTCGCTCATGGCAGCCCCCAATCGTTGTTGCTCCAAGCATAGATAACCGAGCGGAGATACCCCGCCACTCCCGCGGCGGGCTCGAACAACTCGCGCCGTTCAATCCGCAATTCGCATTCCGCAATCCGCAATCACTCATCGTGCCCCGGCACGATCACCCGGCACTTCGGCAGCGCCCTGAGGAACACGCGGCCGTAAGACTTCTTCAGGATGCGCGAGTCCAGGACCACGACCATGCCGGTGTCTTCCTTGGATCGGACGAGGCGGCCGAATCCCTGCTTGAACTTCAGGACCGCATCGGGCAACTGGTAGTCGCCGAAGGCGTTGCCGCCGGCCGCTTTGATCGCCTCGATGCGGGCCTGCACGAGCGGCCGGTCGGGCACAGCGAACGGCAGGCGCGTGATAATCACATTCGAGAGCGCCTCGCCCGGCACGTCCACGCCCTGCCAGAACGTGTCGGCCCCGAAGAGGACCGCCCGCCGCTCCTTGCGGAAGATTTCGAGCATCTTGCCGCGCGGCAGCCCCTCGCCCTGCACCAGCAGGCGCCAGCGGCGCTCTTCGATGTGCGGCCGCAGGGCCACGGCGGCGCGGCGGAGCATGTCGTACGACGTAAAGAGCACGAACGCCCGGCCCTCGGAGAGGTCGAGGTAACGCCGGATGGCTTCCATCGCCGCATCGAAATAACCCGGGGCGGTAGGCTCCGGCATGTCGGCCTCCAGGTACAGCCGCACCTGGCGCTCGTAGTCGAAGGGCGAACCCACCAGGAGCGTCTCGGCCTCGGCCAGGCCCAAGCGCTGGCGAAGGTAGGCGAACTCGTCGGTCGGGCCGATCGAGAGCGTTGCGCTCGTCAGCACGGCCGACGCCACGTTCCGCCAGAGGAGCGCATCGAGCATCGGCCCGACGTGAATGGGCGATGCGCGAAGATAAATGCGCGGGCGAAAACCGCGGGGGCGTTTGGGACCAGCGTGGGGATGCCCCGCGGCGCCCGCCGCAGGCTCGATGAGCGATTCGGTCGAAGGCCCGTCATCTTCGGCGACGTCGCCGCGCGGCTGGCCGCGACGGCTGCCGCTCACATCGACCCAGTAGACGGCCACCGATCCGCCGCCGTCGCCGAACGACTGCGCGATGAACGCCTCGACGGAGTCGGCCAGGCCCGAGGCCCGCTCGGCGTAGGACTGGAGTTCCTCGCCTTCGTCCTCCGCGCCGGCGGCGGCGCCACCGGCAAGGCCGCGGAGTTCCTTCGCCAGCGCCCGAAGCGCGGGCGACAGGCGGTTCGGGATGATGTTGGGCCGCGGTATGCGGCCGGTCTCGCCGCCGACGGACTCGCGCCAGGCCAGGATGGCGTCGAAGAAATCGTCGGATGCGCGGGCCGTGTCGTCGCAGGCGCGCTTGGCGGCCTCGGCCCGGCCGTTGAGCGTCGCCAGGAGGCCGCGGTTACGCTTCGACCGCCAGACGGCCGAGAGCAGAAAGTCCACCTGGCTGGAGGTGACCGAGATGCCCAACTGGTCGCACGCAACGGTCTCAACGTTATGGGCCTCGTCGAAGACGACGAACTCGTACTCCGGCAGGATGCCCTGCGCCCCCGCCGCCCGGATCGCCAGGTCCGAGAAGAACAGCGCGTGGTTGGCCACCAGGATCTGTGCCCGAAATACGCGCCGCCTGGCCCGCTGGTAGAAGCACTTTTCCTGGTGGTCGCACCGCCGCCCGGCGCAGTGGCCGTGCTCGGAGCAGACGCGGTCCCAGACGCGCCAGTCGGGGGCCGGCGAAAGGTCCGAGAGGGTCCCGTCCCTGGTGCTCATCGCCCAGTCGGCGATGCGATGGAGTTCGCGCCGTTCGGCGTCGGCCTCAAAGAGCATGGCGGCCTGCCGCATGGCGCGCGACAGCCGCCGGACGCACAGGTAGTTCGACCGCCCCTTCACGAGGACTGCCGTAAAGTCCACGCCCATCGCCTTCTTCAGGAGCGGCAGGTCCTTCTCTATCAACTGCTCCTGGAGACTGATGGTATAGGTCGAGATGACGACGCGGCGTTTCTCGGCGGTCGCCTCGCGAATGGCGGGCGCGAGGTAGGCGAACGACTTGCCGACGCCCGTCCCGGCCTCGACGACGAGGTGGTGCGGCCCCGCGAAGGCGGCCTCGACCGCCCCGGCCATCGCCAGTTGCTCCGGCCGGCTTTCGTAGCCCGGCAGGTGCTTGGCCACGAGGCCGTCGGCGCCCAGAACGCTGTCGATAAAGTCGGACACGGTTACCTCGGCTCGACTGCGCCTCATTCAAATACGATTCACTTCGTCGGCGCGATCGTGCCGCCGGCGGGGCTAGACGGCGTCGCGAACGGCCGCCGCGCGATGCGCCCCGCCAGGTACGCCAGGCGCCCAGCCTCGGTGGCGTGTTTCATCGCGCGGGCCATCATGACCGGGTCGCGGGCCTTGGCCACGCCGGTATTCAGGAGCACGCCCTCCGCTCCGAGTTCCATCGCAATGGACGTGTCGCTGGCCGTTCCGACGCCGGCATCGACGATGATCGGCACCTTCGCCCGCTCGATGATCAGGCGGATGTTCTGCGGGTTGAGGATCCCCTGCCCCGATCCGATGGGCGACCCGAGCGGCATGACGCTCGTCGCGCCGGCCTCTTCGAGGCGCTTGGCCATGATGGGATCGTCGCTCGTGTACGCCAGCACGTAGAACCCTTCCTTGACGAGCACCTTCAGGGCTTCGAGGGTCTGGATAGGCTCGGGCAGAAGCGTCTCGGGGTCGGAGAGGACCTCGAGTTTCACCCAGTCGACGCCGAGTGCCTCGCGGGCCAGCCGCGCATATCGCAGTGCGTCGGCGGCCGTAAAGCATCCGGCGGTGTTCGGCAGGATCGTGTAGCGTTTGCGGTCGAGAAAATCGAGGAGGCTCTCCTGGGACTTGTCCGCCAGGTTCACCCGCCGCACGGCCACCGTGACGACCTGGCAGCCGGAGGCCTCCAGCGCCTGGGCCATCAGCGGTAACGTGTCGTACTTGCCCGTGCCGACGAAGAGGCGGCTGGTAAAGGTGTAGGGGCCGAGTTTCAGGGCATCGTTTTCGGGCATGTCGACTTTCCTTACGCGCTCGCCCTCGGCTCGCGGCTAAACGAGCATCTTGGCGAGGGCGGCGCAACGCCGCAGTTCAATCCGCAATCCGCAGTTCTTTCACCCTCCGCCGACGAGGGTGACGATCTCGACGACGTCGCCCTCGGCGAGGCGCCTCGCCCCATGCTGCGAGCGGGGCACAAGTTCGCGGTTGACTTCGACGGCAACCGGCTGGCGCGGCACGCTGAGCGCGGCCAGAAGC